>JANWHR010000110.1 GCA_025450355.1 Micropepsaceae bacterium | reverse complement strand
GCTGCCGATGATCAACTTAATGCCCGCAGCTTTCGCCGCCACGTGCGCCTTCACGATGCCGGCAAACGAACACTCGTCGGTGATCGCCAGCGCGCTGTAGCCGAGCTTTGCTGCGCGCTCCACCAGTTCATGCGGATGGGAAGCGCCGCGCAGGAAAGAGAAATTGCTGGTGACGGATAGCTCCGCATAGGCAACAGTCACGCAAAGCTCCCATGCACATACCAGCGCGGCCGCGCCGTCTCGCCATACATTCCGGCGCGGTAAATCCAGAAGCGCCGGCCGAGGCTGTCCTGAATCCGGAAATAATCGCGCACCGGCATCGCCTCATCGTGGCGCCACCATTCCGGCGCAATGCGCTCCGGACCATCGGCTTTCACCACATGATGCAGGACATTGCGCCAGCGGAAGCGCAAAGGCGGGCCGTCGGGGATCTCCGCGACCGCTTCGACCGGTTCGGGCCGGGCAAACAGCCGCAGCGGCCGCTGGGCGCCGTCGTCTGTGTCCGGATTGGCGGAAAAATCCTGTTTGCTGTCCCAGGCGGACTGCGCCGGCGCCGCAACGGCTTCCCTTTCCGGAATATGCGTGTCCTGCGGCTGAAGCACGAGCACGCGATGACTGCCGAGCCGCGCCGCAAGGCGGTCCGCAAGCCGGCGGATTTCGCGCTCATGGTCCTTTGCATCCAGTGTGCCGGATTTTCCTTCCACCGGTTGCAGGAATCCGGCCGAGAGCCGGATCAGATCAAAGCCAAAGCCCGGATCGAGCGGATCGGAAAGGGCATCGAGCTTTTCGCGAAACAACCGCTCGACCGTGCCGCAATCGCGCGTGGCTTCGCCGGTCTCGACGGCAATGCGGCGCATCTGGCCGTCGGCGCGGAAAAAGCCAGCCTCAAAGCGCCGCGCGCCTTCGCCGCGGCGCTCCAGACGGGAGGCGAGATTGGCGGCGAGCCGTAGAATGGCGCCGGCAATCGCGGTGGCGCTGACCACGGGTTCGGCAAAATTCTGTTCCGCGACGACATCGGGCACAAAGGCGCGTGGCGCGATCGGACGCTCCGCCTCGCCCAACAGGCAATCCAGCGTAAACACAAATTCGCTGCCAAAGCGCGTCCTCAGCTCTCCGCGTCCGCGCGTGGCAATCTGCCCGATGGTCTTCAGCCCGGCGCGCCTCAGCGCGTGAATGATGGCGCCAGCAACATCCAGCGCTTCGGCCGGCAAAGCCGAAACCGCCTCTTTTTCCGCCCCCTCGGCGACCACCGCGCCATCGGCAAACCGCGCCAGCGCGCGGGCCGCATCCGCCGTTCCGGCCAGCGCCGCACGGACGCAGAAATCCTGCCGCGCGATCCATGCCCGCACTTTTTCCAGGGTTGCGGTCTCGCCGCCGAACAGATGCGCCACCCCCGTGACATCCAGAATGAGTCCATGCGGCGGATCCAGCGCGACCAGCGGCGTGAAGCGTTCGCTGGCATCCGCAATCGCTTCCAGCAGCGCCAGATCGGCGTATCGGTCGGCACTGGCGACGGCGAGATCGGGAATGCGTGCGCGCGCATCGGCAAGCGCCATTCCGGGTTTCAATCCCAGGCGCGCCGCATCGGGATCGACCGCCGTCAGCCGCAGCGCATTGGCGATCTTGTCCGCGACCACCAGAGGCCGGTCAAATCGCTTGCCGCAGAATTTCTCTTTGCGGTGCAACCGGTCGGTGGAGAGGCGTGGCAAAAACAGCGCCAGCATCCGCCGCCCCGGTTTTGTGGAAGCGTCCATCACCATTCCATTCCATGATCCAGCGGCCCAAACCGCCATGCCGGTTGCGCAGCAGTTCGGCATCAAAGCGCGCCCCGTCCCAGTTCGCCCCCGCCGCGAAAGGCGCCGCGCGTACACGCCAGCGGGTTTCGGCCGTATTGGGGGCGGGCAGGGCGGCATGGCGCAGGGCAAAGGCCGTCACGCCATGCTTTGCCGTTAACAGAGTAAACTTCCGGCTCGCCACCAGATCGAAAACCTTCGCGCCGCCCCAAAGCTCGATCACCACGGCGCCAACGCCACAGCAGTTCAAAGCTTCCGCGCCGGCGCGCAGTGCCGAAGCCGCATCCGGCACTTTCACGATCATCAGCCGGTTGGGATCAAATCCGAGTGCGAGCAGGCCGGTGCCGAATATCTCACCCCATTCCAGCGCGGAAAAATCCTGCTGCACCCACACCAGCCATTTGTCTTTGCCGCCGGTGCAGGCGGCGAGGCTGAAAACAAAACCCGAAGCGGCAACGGCATCTGCCGCCCCGGCTGGAAAAATTTCATGCAAAGCGGCGCATTTCAGCCCGCCGCCCAGGCAGGCATCCGCTGTCGCATGGCCCAGTGGCCGGAGTTCACCTTCCGCGCGGTGACTCTGCCTGAGGCGCCGGCGCAGGGCCGCCGCGATTTCCTGCTTTTCCAGTGCCATGACAGATAAATGTTCACGTTATGTTCCAGTTTCACCGCCAAGCCAGCCGGAGTCAAGGCAACTCAAAAACAGACCACCTAACCGGGTCGAAAGTTAGCGAGCCATACTCTGTCGGTCTCTCGGCCAGACACTCGCCGGGTGTTCGACAATGCCAGCGATGCTACCGCGCAAAGGTAACCGCCATCGCGTCAGGAGCCACATGGTGCATCCCCATCCACACCCGGCAAGGTATGCGCGTGAAGCGAGCTGAACGGGGTGGTCCTGACAAAAAATTGCCAGGAACAGGAACATTCCCGCCGCCCAGAGGCCGCCGAATCCGAGACCGCCGAGGATGAATATGAACCTGATCGGCGTTGCGACGGCCCAGGACTGAATTCGACGAAATCTCTTCATTGCTTTCGCAGCTCCGTCAGATCTACTTCCCTGCGCGGGCGGGGATGTTGGCGGGAATGACCGTCTGGTCGGCCATGACCGGCGGTTTGCCGCCTGCTGCGAGATAGGCCCGGTAACGTTTGTCGCTTTCGCTCAGCCAGGTGCCCCAGGGGCGCTGGTCCGCGACATCCCAGGTGAATCCGCCTTCGCCCACAAGGTGCTCGTTGAGAAACCCTTTTGCGTCCAGAAACACCTTCGGCGAGGGGCCATTCGTGTCGGTGCAGGTGTTGAACAGCGGCCGGTCCTCCGGCTTTAAATCCTTCACCAGCCGGAAGTTCATCCTTTGCCAGACGGGGCCGGTGAACACATTGGGGTCATAGATCGTGATCTCGCCCTGCAGCGCGTCGCCCACGCGGTGGTATTTTTCCACTGTCTCCAGATCATTGCTGAATTCACCGCCCGGACCGCCTTTCCACGCCCTGATCTGATTGGTGTGCACGATCAGCGTATCGCCATCCCAGAAGCCGATCGATTCTCCGTTCCATTTGGGGAATTGCAGGTCCGCCGCCACATGTGCGGCGTTGAGATAAATCCATCGGATATTGTTGGTGTCATTCGCGGTTGAGCCGATGGTGTAAACAATCTTCGGCGTGACGACGAATTCCTGTGCATTCAGTGCGCCGAAGAAGCCGTCCGGAAGACAAAACGCGCTCGGCGACCAGATGCGGCCCTCGCTGACCGCCTTCATCTCCTGCACGTAATATTCCTGGTATTTGGGCTTCAGGAATTTCACGACATCGCTGACCGGGCCCTGATTGCGTCCGCCACCGCCCATCCACACGCCACTCCAATCGGGAAGATCGGCCGCCGTGTGCTTTGTTCCGCCATGGGCCTGTTGCAGCCACGCCTCATATTGCGCCGTGGCCGTCTTGAACGGGTAGGGGCTGGCCAGATTGGTGGTGCCCGGTTTACCTGTGCCTTCCGATCCGTAAAGCCGCGCGCCACCGACCTGTCCGCTGGTCTCATAGGGAACGATGTTGAGCGCCATGCCCCGGATTTGCGCGGGCGTGTTGTTCCGGTAGTAGGCCGGATTGGTCCACAGCGCCTGATCTTTGTGGAAATCCTTCGTCGTGAAGATCGTCACCCCGGCACCGGCATTCTGGGCCGCTGCGCCGCCGATCAGGAAGACGACAGAAACGCTGGCCAGTGCAAACGCGCGCATTATTCGTAAACGTGCCCGTTCGCCGCGACGATGCTGGTGTAGCTGCCGCCCAGCCGCCCATCCTTCAACGGATGATAATGCACGATGATTTTGTCGCCGGGCTTGAAGGTGCTGATGTGAATGCCACGTCCGACCATCTGCGTCAGGTTGGACATCTCGAACCAGTATTTCACCATCTCGCCCTTCTGGCCTGCCACCGCGACGTCCAGCTCGCCATGCGGATTCACATAGGCGAAATTCATCACCGTTCCGGTGATGGTCTGCAACTTTTCATGGTCGAACATCGCGTGCGAGTGATGCGCAAAAGCTGGCGCGGAAATCGCGAAAGCCGCAGCCCCTGCCAGCGACAACAGCCATGCCGATTGCTTCATCTTTCTTCCTCCCTGCCATTACCGATTCATAACCGGATGATTGTCCCGAAACTATGCCAGGGGCGCCGGGATACTTATTCCTTTTCGCACAGGATCATCCATGGGACTCCAAAGCGGTCGGTCAACATGCCGAAGCTCGCCGCGAAGAATGTTTTTCCGATCGGCATCGAAATCTGACCGCCATCGGCCAGCCGGCTAAACGCCTTTTCTGCCTCCGCGACGGTTGCAAAACCGAGGGACAACGCAAAACCCCTTGGCGCGCCGGAATAGCGGTCGGGCGGAACGTCCGAACCCATGATGATGGTATCGCCGATCTGCACGCGGGCGTGGAGTATCTTGTTGCGCAGCTCCGCCATCACATGCCCCATGGCAGGTGTCGCGTCATAGCGCGTCATCACAAGAATCTTCCCGCCAAGCGCCTGCTCGTAGAACTGGAATGCCGTTTCGCATTGCCCGTTGAAGTGAAGATAGGGGTTCAACTGCATGGCCGGCTCCGTTCCGCATGTGGCGTGCGCGAACAAGTACCGCTAAAAATTCCCATCGCATAGCGGGGGAAACCGATGGAACTTTCGCGCCGAACCATCCTGCAGGGCGGAATCGCACTGGCCGCGGCGGGCGTCGTGTCACCGCTGAAGGCCGATGAACTTCCCCTCGGTCCGCTGCCGGGTACGCGCTATCCCGATCCGCGCATTGAAGTGCTGGACCGCCGCTTCAAATACAAGATCGGCAACGCAGCCATCGAACGCGTCGCGACCGGATTTCGCTGGTGCGAAGGTCCGGCCTATTTCCGGGATGGCGGTTATCTGCTGTGGAGTGATATTCCCAACAACCGCATCATGCGCTGGTCGGAAGATGACGGCCATGTCAGCGTGTTCCGTTATCCGTCGAACAATTCCAACGGCAACACGCGCGACCGCGAAGGAAGGCTGATCACCTGCGAACATGATTCCCGGCGTGTCACCCGGACCGAATTTGACGGCAGCATCACCGTGCTGATGGACCGGTTCGAGGGCAAACCGCTGAACGCGCCCAACGATGTCGTCGTGTCGTCGGATGGCGCGGTGTGGTTTACCGATCCGTTTTTCGGCAACCAGGGCAATTACGAAGGTCATCGCGTACAATTTGAACTGCCGCCGCAGGTCTATCGGCTGGATCCGGGGACGGGCAGGGCAACGGTGGTGGCGACTGGTTTTGGCGGGCCTGACGGAATCGCCTTTTCCCCGGACGAAAAAAAACTTTACATCCTGGATACCGGAGTGATGAGCGCGATCGGACGTGATTCCAACATTCGGGTTTTCGATGTGAACGGTCAACGCCTCGTCAACGACCGCGTCTTCGTTCCGAATTTCGGTGCGGCGGCGCGCACCGACGGCGCGCGGACCGACGTGGACGGCAATGTCTGGTGCACAGCGGGCAATGGCGACCCGCGCGAAGACGGCGTGCGCTGCTATGCGCCGAGTGGCGACCTGATTGGGAAAATCCATTTGCCGGAGACCTGTGCCAATCTCTGCTTCGGCGGGCGGAAAAAGAACCGGCTGTTCATGTGCGGCAGCACATCGATATATGCGCTTTATCTCGATACCGTCGGCGCAGCGGTTCCATAAAGCCGGGGACCGTTTCTTGAGCAGGGTGAGCGCAATGAGTTGGCACGCGGAGACGCGGAGTACACAGAGATGCCGGTGCCGCTCGCCGCGCGGGAGCTACCGCCGTCATCAACAGGCAGGTACCTCCGCGCTCTCCGCGGCTCCGCGTGAAATTTCATGACACCAATGCTCAAGTAAAGAGAGTGTAACTCGTTTCGGAGGAGCGAAATCCGATGTCGCTGGAAGGTGATGGAGGCGAATTCAGGCGGGCCGCGTCGCGCAATGTTTTTGGCGCGCCGCTGGAAATCTGTTCGATCAAGCCTCTGACGGGATACTTCCGCAATGGTTGCTGCGATACGGGGCCGGAAGATCAGGGCAGTCACACGGTCTGTGTCGTCGTGACGGAAGAATTCCTTCGCTTCTCGAAGTCCCGCGGCAACGATCTCTCGACCCCGGCGCCGGCATTCGGCTTTGCCGGGCTGAAACCCGGCGACCGCTGGTGCTTATGCGCGCCGCGCTGGCAGGAAGCACTGGAAGCTGATGCGGCGCCGCGGGCCGTGTTGCGGGCAAGCCATGAAGGCGCCCTGCAATATTGCAAACTCGCGGACCTCAAGCGCCACGCAATCGATCTCGCATAAACACAGATGGCACACGCGGGTTCTGCGTGCGCCATCTGCTTAACCGTATACGGAACGATTACTTGCCGGTGTAATTCGCGACCACTTCACCGGACGAGAGAACGTGATTCTTCATCGCATTCACGACGGCGGCGCGATCCGCATTCGCCGGATCGAGATTGAGCCGCGAATTCAGCGCGAAGACCTCAAAATGATACGGATGGGTCTGACCTGCAGGCGGCTTCGGTCCGATATAGCCGGCTGAACCCCGGACGTTCTTTCCCTGGTCGGCGCCGTTTTCCAGATGCGCGTCGGTGGGGACGTCCTGCGGCAGGCTCGTGGTGGTTGACGGGATATTGTAAATGACCCAGTGCACGATGGGATCGCGGCGATTCACGCCCGCATCTTCCGTAAGCACCACATAGGACTGCGTGCCCGGAGGACCTTTCGTCCAGGCAATGCCGGGAGACATGTTGTCGCCGTTCTGCGTGTACTTGTCCTCCAGCGCGCCGCCCGAATTGAACGAGCTGGAAGTCACCAGCAGGCGTGCTGCGACACCCTGTGGAAGAGCGATTTTATTGGCGAGAACCGGCGGGCCCTGCTGGGCGCCGTTCTGGCCCTGGGCAAAGGCGGCAGCGGCAAACAATGCCACCGCGGCCAAACTCACTGCACTCCGACTGACGTATTTGTTCATAGCATGAAGATTCCGTGCAAGGTTGCGCGCCGCGGCTTATAGCATGGCGATCCCGCGCGATTACCAGAGCCAAATGACCTATTGCTTCACACTGTCGTGTGGCGTTACGTCGCGGCGTTGCATGTTCGTGGCGAGATTCAACAAAGCTGTGTCAGTTACAAGTTCCGCTGACAATTATGCGACGAATTGCCTTTTTGTGGCCGCAATCACGGATGCATTTCGCTGGATGAATTGATCACGGCATGGAGGCTGCGCGCGTAATCCACCGCGGCGCGAATGTCCATCGCCGGAGCGACACGCGCAAATTCCTTGATGGCGAGCACGGCCGGCTGCGGCGCTTTCAGGATTTGTGCGCAGATGCGCTGTGCGGCGGCTTCGAACCCGTCGCCTTGCGCCACTTCACTGACGAATCCCAATTGTTTCCCCCGTTCGGCGTCCAGGACCGCCGTCGAATAGGCGATGTACATCAACTGTTTTGCCGTCACTTTGCCCAGCAACGCGGACATCGCGATTGTGGGCATGATGTTCTCGGCAAATTCCGGCATCTGGAATGACGCATTGTGCGCCGCAATCGTGATGTCGGCGCAGGCGGCGATGGCGCAACCGAAGCCAAGCGCGCGCCCCTGAACCGCGGCGACAACAGGAACCGGCGATTCACGGAATGCCGCATAACAGTTGAACACGACATCGCGGCCGCGACGGACCGCCAGCGCTTCCAGTTTCGGCTGTGCGGCGCCGCGCAGCGCGATGCGCCCGACGCAAAAATCATTGCCGGCGGCTTTCAGAAGAACCATTCGCGCGCGCGCCGCCGCGCCTTGCAACAGTGCCGCCAGCTCCGCGATGGCAGCATCGTTCAAACCGTTGCCGTGGTCCGGCCGGTTGAGCGTGATGGTCAGGAGATTGCCGTCGCAGTGATCGAGAATATCTTCGCTCATGCCTTTACCGGGTAGAAGATGTCGCGGACTATGTTGCAATTTCAGTACTACGTCCACGACAGCTGGTCATGCCGCTTTGCGCGGCTTGCGTTTTGGCGGCGTATTCATGGCGCCGGCCTGCACATGGACGTAAGTGCCGGGCGCATCGCCAAGCACCGGCAGCGCGCCATCGCCGGGAATGCGCGCGGACACCAACTCTCCGGAGCGCGCCGCAAGCCAGGAATCCCAATAAGGCCACCACGATCCCGCGTGTTCCGTTGCGCCTGCGCGCCAGAGGTCCAGAGTCGCTGGCAGTGCATCATTGGTCCAGTGCTGGTATTTGCCCGCGGCGGGCGGATTGATGACGCCAGCGATGTGCCCTGAGCCGGCCAGCATGAAACGCACCTCGCCACCGAACAGGCGGGCGCCCCGGTACACCGACGCCGCCGGTGCGATGTGGTCTTCCTTTGCCGCATGGAAAAAGGCCGGAGTCGCGATCTTGCCGATGTCGAGCCGTTGGGAACCAATGCGCATACGCCCCTCTGAGAGGCTGTTGTCGCGGTAGCATTCGCGCAAATAGGCCAGATGCAAATTCAGCGGCATGCGCGTGGTGTCGGAATTCCAGTACAGCAGATCAAACGGCACGGGTTCGCGGCCGAGCAGATAATTGTTCACCACGAAAGACCAGATCAGATCATTGGCGCGCAGAAGATTGAAGGTCGTCGCCATCCGCGAGCCTTCCAGCACGCCTCCGCTCCGGCGCATTTGTTCTTCCAGAGAGGCGAGTTGCTCGTCATCGACGAAGACTTGCAGATCGCCGGCCTGGGCGAAATCCGCCTGGGCGGCAAGGAAGGTGGCCGATTTGATCCGGCCCCGGTATTCGCCGGTCCCCGCGCTGTAGGCGAGCGTGGCGGCCAGCAGCGTGCCGGCGATGCAATAACCGATCAGATTGGCTTCGTCTTCACCGGTCGCGCTTTTCACCGCGTCGAGCGCGGTGAAGATGCCCTCCCGCATGTAATCCTCAAAGGTTTTGCTGGCGAGTGCCGGCCCCGGGTTGACCCAGGACACCACGAAGACGGTATAGCCGCGCCCCACGGCCCATTTCACGAAGGAATTCTCCGGCCGGAGATCAAGGATGTAGAACTTGTTGATCCAGGGCGGAAAGATCAGCAACGGAATCCGGTGCACCTGGTCCGTGGACGGAGCGTATTGCAGCAGTTCCAACAGTTCGTTCCGGAATATGACCTTGCCGGGTGTTGCCGCAATGTCCTTGCCAAGGATGAAATTGCCGGACGTCTGGCGGATGGAGAGTTCGCCCTGGCCGCGCTCCAGATCCGAAAGCAGATTGTCGAGGCCGCGGACGAGATTTTCGCCATTGCTGCGCATGGTCTCGCGCAGCACTTCCGGATTGGTCAGAATGAAATTCGAGGGCGCGATCGCATCGGCAAATTGCCGGGCGTAAAACAGCGCACGGTTGTGGGTCCGTTCGTCCATCCCCGGAACGGAGGCGACCGTCCGCTCGATCCAGTTTGCCGTCAGCAGATAGGATTGCTTGATGAAATCGAAGACCTGGTTTTGCTGCCATTCCGGATCGCGAAAGCGCCGGTCGCCGGGCGCCGGTGCCGTGACGGGTTCGGCTTTGCCACCCATGGCCCGCCGGGCGGTGTGCTGAAGCAGGTTCAGATAATCGCGCCAAAGCTCGAACTGCGCATTCAGCATGGTCGTGGGATGCGCCGCCATTTGTTTCAGCAGCGCGAGGCCCGCGCCGCTGATGTTCAGCGGATCGAACGGTTCCCGCCCGAAGCGTTGCGCCTGGCGGGTGAGGAATTGGCCGATCAGCCGCTGACTTGCCATCGTTACCCTGGCCATATTCCTGCCGAACGCCTGTGCATCGCTGATGCGGTAGGCGTCGCCGGCGCCCTGCGTGTCCTTTGGAGCAGTGGCTTGCCGGGAGCGTGAATTCTTGTGTTTTGTTTGCGAGGCTTTAGCCATAAAAAGGGTCGAATCGCGCCGATGCTGCATTGCACAATATGGCGTCTGTACGGCTGTACCAAAAGGGCAAAGATGAATCTCGGCGCAGCGATTCTGGCTCCGCTTCTGCTGGCAGGTTGTACGCATCTGCCCGAGGTGAACGGCATGCCGCTGCCAAAGTTGAGCGATCAGGTCCCCACGAAATATCCGGGCCTCACGAACATTCCCGAGGCGCCCGCGGTTACTCCAACCCGTCAGTCGGATGCGGCAATTCGTACCCTGTCGGGTGAGCGCGGAAATACCGAACGCGCGGCCGAGCAGTTGCAGAAAGAACCGTTTATAATGCCAACTCCGGCCCCGCCACCCATGCCGTTCTAGAGATGCAAACAGAATTCCACCGGATCAGCCGGCTTCCGCCCTACATCTTCGAGCAGGTCAACCGGCTGAAGGCCGATGCGCGCGCCCGCGGCGAGGACATCATCGATTTCGGGATGGGCAACCCCGACATGCCGACACCGCCGCATATCGTAGAAAAGCTGATCGAGACGGCGAGAGATCCGCGCACCAACCGCTATTCGGCGTCGCGCGGCATCAAGGGTTTGCGCCGGGCCATGAGCGGATATTACCGGCGGCGGTTCGGAGTGGAACTCGATCCGGAGACGGAGGTCATCGCCACGCTGGGATCAAAAGAGGGATTCGCCAATATCGCGCAGGCGATCACTTCGCCGGGCGATGTGGTTCTTGTGCCCAATCCCGCCTATCCAATTCATGCTTTTGGCTTCATTCTGGCGGGGGCCGCGATCCGGCACGTGCCAGCGGCCAATCCCGAGGAATTTCTTTCGCGCGCCGGCAATGCGATCCGGCATTCGCAGCCATCCCCGCTGGCGATGGTGGTCAATTACCCGTCCAATCCCACGGCGCAGGTCGCCGGGATCGATGTTTATCAGGAGGTCGTGGCGCTCGCGAAACGCCATGAGATGTGGGTGCTGTCGGATTGCGCCTATGCGGACACCTATTTCGACGAAGCAAATCCGCCGCCCTCGATCCTGCAGGTGGAAGGCGCGCGCGAGGTGGCGATCGAATTCCAGTCGCTGTCGAAAACCTATGCCATGCCGGGTTGGCGCATGGGGTTTGCCGCCGGCAACCGCACGCTGATCGGCGCGCTCGCGCGCATCAAATCCTATCTCGATTACGGCGCCTACACGCCGATCCAGGTCGCGGCGGCGGCGGCGTTGAACGGGCCGCAGGATTGCGCGCGGGAAATTCGCACGATCTATCGTTCGCGCCGCGATGTTCTGGTCGAAAGCATGGGCCGCGCGGGCTGGCAGATTCCGAGCCCGCCCGCCTCGATGTTTGCGTGGGCTCCTATCCCCGAAGCGTTCCGGGCCGTGGGATCAATGGAATTCGCCAAACGCCTGTTGCTTGAAGCCAGGGTTGCCGTGTCGCCCGGTGTCGGCTTTGGCGAATATGGCGAAGGCTATGTGCGCATCGCGCTGGTCGAAAATGAGCAGCGCATCCGGCAGGCCGCGCGGAATGTCCGCCGCTTCCTGGATTACGGACGCAATGCGCGGCCTATGGAAGCGGCCAAATGACCAGCGAACTGCGCGTTGGGCTCGCTGGCCTGGGCACGGTCGGGGCGGGCGTTGCGGCGATTCTCGCCCACAATGCGCGCGCGCTCGCCTGGCGCGCGGGCCGGGGCATGCGGCTGACCGCGGTTTCTTCGCGAGACAGGCAAAAGGACCGTGGCGTCGATCTGTCGGCCATTGCGTTCGAGCGCGACGCGCTGGCGCTGGCCGAACGCGATGACGTGGACGTCGTAGTCGAGCTGATTGGCGGCGAGGAAGGGATCGCCCGGGCGCTGGTTGAAGGCGCGCTTCGCGGCGGAAAGCATGTCGTGACCGCGAACAAGGCGCTGCTGGCGCGCCATGGCGCCGGCCTGGGCGCGCTTGCGGAACGCCACGGTGTGGCGCTGAAATTCGAAGCCGCGATTTGTGGCGGAATTCCGATCGTCAAATCGCTGCGCGAGGGCTTGATCTCTTACGGGATTTCGGCGGTGCGCGGCATTCTGAACGGCACCTGCAATTTCATCCTGACACAGATGGAGGCAAGCGGCAGGCCATTCGCCGAGGTGCTGGCGGAGGCGCAGCGGTTCGGCTATGCCGAAGCGGACCCGACGCTCGACATTGGCGGTGGCGATACGGCCCACAAGCTCACGCTGCTGACCAGCCTTGCGTTCGGTACGGCGCCCGATTTCGAGGGGGTTGCCATCACCGGCATCGACAAGATCACGCCTGCCGATATCGCGTTCGCAGGCGAATTCGGCTACCGCATCAAACTGCTGGGCGTGGCCCGCAGGACCGCCGGCGGAATCGAGCAACTGGTGAATCCCGCCATGGTGCGCGCCGGTACGCCGCTGGCCGATGTCGAATCCAGCTTCAATGCGGTGGCGGCCGATGCCGGTGAAGCCGGTCCGTTTTTCTTTCAGGGCCGCGGGGCGGGGCGCGGACCTACGGCATCCGCCGTGATCGCCGATCTGGTGGATGTGGCGCGGGGTGCGCTTGGCCCCGCCTTCGGGCGGCCCGCCGCGGAACTGGTTCCGCCCAGGCGCGAACCCGCAGAAGCGCGGATGAGCGCGTATTATCTGCGCTTCCAGGTGCTGGACGTGCCGGGCGTGATGGCGGAAATTTCGCGTCACCTCGCGAACCAGCTGGTTTCGATTGAAAGCATGATCCAGCGCGGGCGTGCTCCCGGTGAACCGGTTGCCATTGTCATGATCACGCATGAAGCGCAGCACGTAGCCGTGGTGCGGGCGTTGCAGGCGATTGCCGCGTCCGACAAGGTCGTCGAGTTTCCCTGCATGATCCCGATGGAGGCGGCCTGATCCGTTAACCTGTCATTCCCGCGACGGCGGGAATCCATCACGCGCGCGTCTGCGCGCGAAAAAACCCTGTCCCACTTTCCCGGTGAGTGGACCAACCTCACGCTGTAACCGTTTGCTGAAATTCAAAAATCATGTCCACAATGCCGGGTGTCACGCCGAATAAGGTTGTGAGGAATCGTCCGGCTGCCGCTGGACGCGCGTGAAAATTGTTACAGTGATGAAGGAGCGAATCGATGTCCCGACCCCTTGACCGCATTCTGGCGCTCGAAGCCGTGCGCGTGACCGAAGCGGCGGCGATCCGCGCCCATGCGCTGGTCGGACGGGGTGACGAGCACGCCGCGGATATGGCGGCGGTCGAGGGGATGCGCTGGGCATTCAACCATCTGCCAATCGACGGCACGGTGGTGATTGGCGAAGGCGAACGGGATGAAGCGCCGATGTTGTTCATTGGCGAAAAAGTCGGCGCCGGCGGGCTCAAGGTGGACATCGCGCTCGATCCGCTGGAAGGCACGACGCTGTGCGCCAAGGGATTGCCGAACTCGATCGCGGTCATGGCCATGGCTGAGGCTGGCACGCTGCTGAATGCGCCGGATGTGTATATGGACAAGGTCGCCATCGGGCCGGGCTATCCGGAGGGCGTAATCGACCTCGATGCCGAACCGGCGGAAAACATCATCGCGCTTGCCAAAGCCAAGGACGTGAAACCGGAACGGATCGGCGCACTGGTGCTGGACCGCCCGCGTCATGAAAAGGTCATCGCCTCGATCCGCAAGGCGGGCGCATCGGTGCAACTGATCACCGACGGCGATGTGGCCGGCGTGATTGCGACAACCGAGCCGGACACGACCAGCATCGACATCTATATCGGCCAGGGCGGCGCGCCGGAGGGCGTTCTGGCCGCGGCGGCGCTGCGCTGTGTCGGCGGGCAGCTTCAGACGCGCCTGGTCTTTCGCAACGACCGCGAACGGGCGCGGGCGGAGCGCTGGGGCATCACCGATCTCAACCGCCGCTATCATCTGACCGATCTCGCTTCGGGCGATGTCGTGTTCTCCGCGACGGGTGTCACGAACGGCTCGATGCTGGAAGGCGTGCACGTTCACCGGACCTACATCACGACTCATTCCGTCGTGATGCGCTCGGCGACGAAAACAGTCCGCTGGGTGAAAATGCGTCATCCGATCGAGAATGGCTGACGCATCTCTTGTACCGCGGACGTTCTCGCCCGCATGGACCGCGGGCTTCCAGCCCGCATCTTCCGCAGAATTCGCCCTCGCCATCGACAGTTCTTTTTCGCGCCGCGCCTGGCGGATGCGGACGGCCGATGACGAAATCCTGCGCGCGTTTGAACTAACCGGATATGGCGGAGTGATGGCGCAATTGCTCGCCACCCGAGGCGTAACGCCGGACTGCGCAGCGCAATATCTGGACCCGAAAATCCGCGACCTGCTGCCCGATCCCTGCACGCTCGCGCATATGGAACTGGCTGCCAGGCGCTTCGCCGATACGGTCCGGCGGCGGGAGACCATCGCCGTTCTCGCCGACTATGATGTCGATGGCGCCTGTTCGGCGGCACTGATCGTGCAATATCTCGAACAGCTCGGGGTGACGGCCATCCTGCATGTGCCTGACCGGCTGACGGAAGGCTACGGGCCATCGGCCGAAGCGATCCGCGGGCTGCACGCGCGTGGTGCAGCGCTTCTGGTGACGCTGGATTGCGGCGCGACGGCGGTTGCGCCCTTTGCCGCCGCGCGCGAATGCGGGCTGGATGTGATCGTGCTGGATCATCATCCGGTGGAAACCGATCCGCCCGTCTTTGCGCATGTCAATCCTAACGGCCCCGGTAACCGCAGCGGGCTGAGCAATATTTGCGCCGCGGGATTGAGTTTCGTTTTCCTGGTGGCCGTACAGCGCATTTTGCGTGCGGAAGGGTGGTTTCCCGCAAACGGCTTTTCCGAACCTGATCTGATGGCGCAGCTCGATCTCGTCGCACTGGCGACTGTCGCCGATGTCGTGCCGCTGACCGGATTGAACCGCGCTTTCGTGCGGCACGGGTTGCGCCGGCTGGAATCGCTGGGGCGGCCGGGCTTCGCCGCGCTGGCGCGAGTCGCGAAATCCACGCCGCCCTATACCGCCTATCATTTGGGTTTTGTCTTCGGGCCGCGCATCAATGCCGGCGGAAGGGTGGGGCGCTGCGATCTTGGCGCGCGGCTGCTTTCGACAGGGGATTCACAGATCGCCGAAGCACTCGCGGCGGAGTTGGACCGCCACAATCGCGAGCGGCAGGCGATCGAGGCCGGTATTCTCGCGACGGCGCATGAACTGGCCGCGGCGCAACGCAACAGCCCGTTTCTGCTGATCGGCGGCGATGGCTGGCATCCGGGTGTGGTGGGCATCATCGCCGGCAGGCTCAAGGACCGGCACGCCAAGCCGGCGCTCGTCGCGGCATTCGCGGATGGCGGGGCGGATGCGGTAGGGCGCGGTTCGGCGCGTTCGGCCGGGAAGATCGATCTGGGCGCGGTGATCCGCGCCGCCCATGCGGAAGGAATCCTGGATGCGGGGGGCGGTCACGCCATGGCGGCCGGTTTCAGCATCCGCCGGAACCGGTTGGCGGAATTTGGAGATTTTCTGGGCAGCCGGATTGATGCGGCGCCCGCGATCACTCCGGAATTGCAGTTGGACGCGATGATCTCCACGGCGGGCGCCAATCTCGCGCTGCTGGATGAAATCCAGCGTGTGGGTCCCTTTGGCGCCGGGAATCCCGAACCGTTGTTCCTGCTGCCGGACATGCTGCTGGTTTATGCCGCTGTCGCGGGTGGCGAGCATGTGCGGATTCGCGCGGTCGGCCGGGACGGGCAGGGGATTGGCGCCATTGCCTTCCGGGCGGCGAAAGCGGAGGTCGGAATCGCACTGCTGGGCGCGCGCGGACGGCGGGTCCATCTGGCGGGAAGACTCCGGCGCGACGATTTCGACGGGGTTCCGAAAGTCCAGTTGCATCTGGAAGATGCGGCAGGTGCGGACGCTTGAAATCGCGCCTTTCGGCCGGTAACAGTCTCACCCTCATGCGGTGCAGTGCGCCGCAAGCAGCGCCCTTCGTCTATCGGTTAGGACTCAAGATTTTCAATCTTGCAAGAGGGGTTCGACTCCCCTAGGGCGCGCCAGCCGTCTACAAAAGTAGGCATGAGGAATCGTTAAGGCCTCCCTTACGGTGCCGGGCCCGCCGCTTCCCGGCGCCGTTGTGGCGGGGCGCTGATGATTTTGCCCTTGGGGGGGAGATTTTCGTATGCGGAATAGTGGCTGGCCGGGATGCGAATTGCTTTTCGCAGCGCGATGAAAGGCTGTCTTGCTGCGCTTTGCGCGATGTTCGTGAGTGCCGCCGCGGCGCAGGAGCAAAGCGCAGTGGCGGGCCACCGCCACCGGCGCAAGCGGTTAATGCAAGCGCCATGATGACAAGCAGGATTCGCCCCGCGCCTGATATTCTGTCCACAGAAGAACCCCCCGGTCCTCACTGCAAATTAGTCCATGGATTTCTTCCCCATTCAATGGGCTGCGGCCAAGTAGGGTGGGGGGCGGGATGGAGGTATGAAGCTTTGCCCCGGTTTCCTGCAAGAGATCCCATTGCTCTCGCGCCTGCGCATGCAATGGATCCCTTGATAGCGCGAGCGCAATCCATGCTCCGCTGCCGACAAAAACCGTCTCACCTTGTCGCATCAGGATTCGTCGTACACGCTGTCATGTTCGATCGAATTCCGCTTTGGCTCGCCATTCCAAAGCGCGACTGGCCCTGACGACTGGCGCCTCAGCACGAAGTTGCGGATCGCCTCACGGATCAGGCCCGCAACGCTGCGGCCGGATCGCGCGGCGGCCTGGCGCAACCGCTCGAGTTCTTCCTTGCGCAGATATACTCCGGTCTTTTCCATACAGGTCAATTACGGTCACGGACGACACACATCGATTGACAGCCACCTGCACTCAAGTGACCTTGCGCCGGAAGCAGCTTGCGACGGAATATGTGTCGCATCAATCTTCAGACCTGAGTCTGCTGGCTCGATCAAGTCATGGATATTGCCGCATACCAACGTGAGGCGTGGGATCGCCAGGTTGCCGCGGGTAATCCCTGGACCAAGCCTGTTTCCGCCGGCGAAGTCGCGGCGGCGCGTCGTGGCGAGTGGTGCATCCTGCTGACCCCAACAAGGTGCGTGCCGCAGGATTGGTTCGGGCCTGTCACCGGCATGCGCGTCTTGTGCCTTGCGTCCGGTGGCGGTCAGCAGGGGCCAATTCTTGCTGCCTTGGGTGCGGATGTCACTGTTCTCGATAACTCACCGGCTCAGCTTGCGCAGGACTGGTTCGTTGCCGAGCGCGACGGATTGCAGATTCGACTCGAACTTGGCCGGATGGATGACCTCAGCCGTTTCGAAGACGGTTCATTCGAACTGATTGTTCATCCGGTTTCAAATCTGTTTGTTTCGCAGGTAAGGCCGGTCTGGCGGGAATGTTTTCGGGTTCTTCGCCAGGGCGGCGCGTTGCTGACCGGTTTTTCGAATCCGGCGCTGTACATGTTCGATCAGGATGAAATCGAACGCGGCAACGCCGTTCTGTGTAACGTCATGCCATATTCGGACTTGGGCTCCAGGTCACCGGAATCGCTGGCTCGCCTTCTGGAAAGAGGTGAGCCAGTGGAATTCGGGCACGCGCTTGAAGATCAGATTGGCGGTCAAATCGATGCCGGATTTCTGATTACCGGCTTTTACGAAGATCGTTGGCCGGACCGGCCTCTGGATCGTTATATGCCGCTGTTTTTTGCAACGCGGGCTGTGAAGCGGTGAGCGAATTTAGTGAATGCGGTTCTGCATTCGCCGGGCGTAGCCGTCTCGCATCCCGCGGATTGTGTTCAGGGTTTCCACCATCAGAGCGAGCGTGTATTGCGCCTGATCGGCTGGAGCACCGTTCCATCTGAGATGTTCCAACCGCTCCCGCTGGCGGGCAACACTTGCTTCGCCGTCGGCGATCAGCGCGTCAATCTGGCTTACGGGCTCGCTCATCGGAATTCATACGCGCACTGACGGTTAAGGTTCCGGTTCTGCGCCATTTGATGTCGGGCTGTCGCCATAGGGCCAATGATGCGCTATGGTTGTGGTGAAGCCATGGAGCTCAAACAGGTGCGCAGAACCATTTCCCTGATCGCCCTCGGGCTGGTGTTTTTCGGCACCGCAGCGAGCGCGCAGCCTGCTCCGTCCCCTGATCCGGGACGCGACATCTATTGCCGTCAGAGCGCCGCGGCCAGTACCGGATATGTCACGCCGAGTCAGGCCGCCAATCGCGCCCAGACCACTGGCACCCTGGGCGGTCTTCTGGGCGGCGCGGCGCTGGGTGCGATCCTGGGTGGACGCAACGCCGGCACCGGTGCCGCGATTGGCGCAGGGGTGGGTGCGGTGGCTGGCACCGCAGTCGGCGCCAGCAACGCGAATGCCGCAGCAGCAGAAGTTCGGCAGCGCTATTCCGAAACCTATTATGGCTGCATGTACGGCAGCGGCTATGGCCCGCCACCTTCCGGATATTATGCGCCGGAACCGCCGCCCCCAGGCGCCTATCCGCCTCCTTCTCCGGCTGCCTACCCGCCTCCGCCGGCTGGCTATCCGCCACCACCGCCGGGTGGTTATCCGCCGCCGCCCACCAGTTACCCGCCTTCCGGAGATTATCCGCCACCGCCGGGTACCTATCCGCCACCACCGTCCGCTGGCTATCCG
>JANWHR010000109.1 GCA_025450355.1 Micropepsaceae bacterium | reverse complement strand
GACCTCTCGGCGAATATTCTGACGTGAGGGCGATTACATTTGGAGCCGCCCCGCCAATGGTAAGGCCGGCCAGAAACCGCAAGCCGTCGAGAACCACAAGGGACGGGCTGAGTGCCGTCAGCAGAGTTACCAGGCCGAGCGCCGGAACGCAGTAAAGAAGCACCGCTCGCCGGCCGATGCGATCGGCAAGCGGCGCGATGAACAGAGCGCCGCAAAGCAGTCCGAACAACCCCAGGGAGAAAAACACTCCGAGTTGGCCGGGTTGCAAATGAAAGCTTTGCGCGAGTGCTGGCGCAATATAGCCCACCGACTGGGTGTTGAACCCTTCCAGCGCCGCGATGATGGAACAAATCGCAGCAACTTTCTTCTGGAACGCCCCGATTTTCTGATTGTCGATCGTTTCCGTGATGCTGATGCGCAGTTCCGCCATGGCCGGTTCCTGTTGTGAACCGGTCGCTTATACGGCACGAACCCGGTGCCCGGAACTGGGTGTTTCAGGCCGTCAGTTTGGAGAGCGCGGCTTCCACTTTGGCCGGCATCGCCCGCGCCTTCAGGGCGGGCGCACCAGTAAGCTTGTGATACAGATCGGCATAGGCTTTGGCGGAGCGTTGCCAGGAGAAATCCTGCCGCATGCCGCTTGCCTGCAAACGCCGCCATGCGATCGGCTGCCGGTAGAGCGACATCGCGCGATTGATACATTGGGCGAGCGCGGAAGAGGACGGCTCATCGAAAGAGAAGCCTGTAGCCGCACCCTGCCGGATCGCTTCTGGCGTCGCATCGATCACGGTATCCGCCATGCCACCGCTGTTGCGGACCAGCGGAACTGTCCCATAGCGCATGGCATAGATGGGAACGAGGCCGCACGGTTCAAACCTCGAAGGATGAAGCACCATATCCGAGCTGGCGAGCACCCGATGCGCCAGGTCCTCCTGATATCCCTGGACCGAGACGCGACCCGGGAAGCTTTCGGCCAAATCCCGGAACGCCGCCTGATAGCCGTTGTCGCCCTCTGCAACCATCACAAATTGAGCGCCGGCACGCAGGAAGTCGGGCAGGACATCAAGCACGACATCAGGCATCTTCTGGTGCACCAACCTGCTCAGGAATGCCAGCATTGGCATTCCCGGCTGTGTATCGAGCCCAAATGCCTCCTGAATGGCGCGCTTGCAATCCGCTTTGGAAGCGATCGTGCGGGCCGAGTAGTTGTACATCAGGTAGGGGTCGATCGCGGGATCCCAGATCTGGTAGTCAACGCCGTTGAGAATACCGGTCAGATTTGCGGTCCGTTGGCGCAAAAGGCCGTCGAACCCGCAGCCATACTCCGCCGTCCGAATCTCGCGAGCATAGTTGGGGCTCACGGTGGTCAGTGCATCGGAATTCTGAATGCCGGCGTTCAGGAATGAAATTCCGCCATAAAATTCCATGGATGCGAACGCACTCGGGGGAAGCGCAAGCTTTGTCAGCTCATCGGCCGGGAACAGCCCCTGGTACGCAAGATTGTGGATCGTGAACAGCGTCGCCGGACGCGGGCGTCCGCTGGCGGCGAGCAGAAGCGGCAGCAAACCGGCATGCCAATCGTTGCAATGGATCAGTTCCGGGCGCCAGCCTTGCCCCGGTTCTGTCGCAATCTCCGCCGCAACATGATTCAGCAACGCGAAACGAAGCGCATTGTCCGGCCAATCCTCGCCTGCCTGGTTCTGGTAAAGCCCGCCGTCGCGCTGATAATATTGCGGTGCATCCACCAACCACACCGGCACATCGCTTTTGGGTAAGAAAGTTTCAAGCAGGCGGAATTCGCCATTGCCCAAAGGATCGTCCCCCTCATGGATCAGTTTCAGGCCGGGCGCACGCTCAATCGCCTGGCGGTATCCGGGAACAAGCAGCCTGACGTCGATGCCGTTTTCCTTCAGCGCCAGTGGCAGGGAGGCTGAAACGTCTGCCAGTCCGCCGGTTTTCGCAAATGGAAAGACTTCCGATGTGATGTACAGCACCCGCATGCTACGCCATTTCCTGTAATGGGTGGGACAGACTGACGCCGGCGATGGATGTCCTCGCTGTCGGGGCGTGTGAAATGTTCTTCACCACAAATCCGAACCAATCTAACTACCGCAGGTCTCGCGCTACCGCCGCACGAGCCCGACACATGCACCATCTTTTTGAAGGAAAAATGCCCCTTCACTCCAGCCATAGCAGAACGCTTTAACCGTGCTTCGGTTCATGGATCGCGGCGAAAATCTGACCTCACAAGGGCAAGGCAACACTGATGGAATGGCTATGAAAAATCAGGTTTTCCCAAATCTTCCCGGCACTCCGGAACGGCATGGCTGAGGTGATGCCACCTGTTCACAAAATTTCGTTCGGCGCGGCCTGCGATAGCGGCGGTGCGGAATTCGCCCTGTTCTCGGCCAACGCCGGGAAGGTCGAGCTCTGCCTTTTCGATTCCAACGACCGGGAAATCTCCCGTCAGCTACTCCAGCGCGATGGTGACATCTGGCACGGCCGGTTTCGGAGCATCAGCGCGGGCCAGCGCTATGGGTATCGGGTGCACGGACCCTACGACCCGGCCAATGGTCACCGCTTCAATCCAAACAAGCTGCTTATCGATCCTTATGCGAAGGCGCTGGACCGCAGTTTTCAACTGCATCCTGCGCATTTCGGTTATTCCGCTGTAAGCTCAGGCTCGGCCAGGGTCATGGATCAGACCGACAGCGCGCCGTTCACGCCCAAATGCCTTGTATTGCCCGGCTTGTCCGCTGCAGAGGCGTCGCTACGTCGCCCGCTTCTGAATACGGTGCTCTATGAGTTGCACGTCCGCGGGATGACGGTGCAGCTGACGGAACTTCCGCCGCAGGTCCGGGGCACCTTTTCCGGCCTCTCCAGCGACCCGGTTCTGTTGCATCTGAAGCGATTGGGTGTCACGGCCGTTGAACTGCTGCCGGTCCAGCCGGTTGCCGACGAACCACGACTCGTTCAGGCAGGACTCCGAAACTACTGGGGGTACAATTCGATCTGCTTTTTGGCACTTGAACCCCGATATGCCGCCGGCGAACCCGTTTCCGAGTTCCAACAGTTCATCCGGCGATTTCACGATACCGGAATCGAAGTCATTCTGGATGTCGTGTTCAACCACAGCGGCGAAGGCGATGAACGGGGGCCCACGATCTGCTTTCGCGGGATCGATAACGCGAGCTACTACCGGCTCTTGCCCGCGGACCGAAGCCAATATGTGAACGATGCCGGAACCGGCAACACGCTGAATGCCGCGCACCCGGCCGTGCGGCGGATGGTGCTCGATTCCCTGCGATACTGGGCATCTCTCGGGGTCGATGGTTTTCGTTTCGACCTGGCAACGGTGTTGGGCAGGGAAAACGGTGAATTTCACACGGCCGCGAGATTGTTGTCCGAAATCACATCGGATCCGGATATTGCAAAGCTGAAGCTTATTGCCGAACCTTGGGATGCGACGGCATCAGGGTATCGGCTGGGGGCGTTTCCTCCGCCCTTTTCCGAATGGAATGACCGGTACCGGAATGCGGTCCGGCGATTCTGGCGTGGAGACCGGGGTCTCGCGCCCGAAATTGCGACCAGACTGACCGGGTCGAGCGATCTTTTCCCGAACCGCGGTCCGTTCGCATCGGTGAACTTCATCACCGCCCACGATGGCTTCACTCTCGAAGATCTTGTTAGTTATTCGGTGAAGCAGAACCGGGCCAATGGTGAAAACAACCAGGACGGCACGAATGAGAATTTCAGTTGGAATTGTGGCGCAGAAGGAGAAACCGATAGCCCTGCCATCCGCACCCTTCGACAGCGGACGAAACGCAATCTGTTCGCGACGATGATGCTTTCCCTGGGCGTTCCGATGATCACCGCCGGAGATGAGATCGGGCGCACCCAGCACGGCAACAACAACGCCTACTGTCAGGACAACGAAATCAGCTGGCTCGATTGGCAGACGGATTCCGATGAAGCAATGTTCCTGCGATTTGTCGAGCGGGTGATTGCGCTGCGCACGTCCCACCCCGTGTTCCGGCGAGGAAGCTTTTACCGCGGGACTGTCCAATCACAGCCGTGGAAAGACATCACCTGGTTGACAGCGGCAGGCAACGAGATCACGCCCGGGGATTGGCGGGAACCTGATCTTACTCTGCTGGCCTGCGCGTTTTCGCCGGAAACAGGCCTTGCACGGTATTACCTTGCGATGAATCCAACGCCTCAGCCGGTCAGCGTCGCTCTGCCTGCGCCAACCGGAAACGGCTGGACATTGCTGCTGGATACCTTCTGGCCGGAAGGGGGGGAAGCCCTGCACCACATGATGGACAGCTGCACAGTCCGGGAGCGCAGCCTGGTGCTTCTGGTCCAAAGCTAGCCTGTCCGGGGCACCGGTTTCGCATTCCACATCTCGACGGCATATTGATCCGTCAAGCGGTCGATTGAAAACCCGCCCATATTGGCGACATTCAGCACGGCCTTCCGATTCCACTCCTTCTGGTCACGGAATAGCGCATCGACCTGCTCCTGGCATTTCACGTATGATTCATAGTCCGCAAGCAGCATGTAGTGATCGCCGCCCCCCAACAGCGAATCGACCAGCGGAACGAACAGATCGGTATTCTGTGGCGAGAAATAGCCGCCGCGGATCATGTCCAGCGTCTGACGGAGGGCATCATTCGAGTGATAGATGTCCCAGGGATCGTAACCCTCGGACTGCAGCCTCATCAGCTGATCGTAGGTGTTGCCGAACATGAAGATGTTCTCGTGGCCCACAGCATCGGCAATTTCGTCGTTTGCGCCATCGTGGGTGGCGATCGTCAATGCGCCGTTCAGCGCCAATTTCATGTTGCCGGTGCCGGACGCTTCCGTCCCTGCTGTCGAGATCTGTTGGGACAGATCACCGGCGGGAATGATATCCTCCGCGGTCTGAACATCGTAATTCGGCACGAATACGATCTTCAGGAGACCTTCGACGGCCGGATCGTTATTCACGGTGTCGGCGACATAGTTGATCAGCTGGATGATGCGCTTGGCCATGGCGTAGCCCGGCGCCGCCTTGCCGGCGAAAATCGCGGTTCGCGGCTGAATTTCGTCAGACTTTTCCTGGCGTATCCTGTTGTACCGGCTGACCAGCTGCAGCAGGTTCAGAAGTTGGCGTTTGTATTCGTGAATGCGCTTGATATGAAGATCGAACATCGTCGTCGGATCAATCAGATGCCCCGTGCTGTCCTTGATCTTCTGCGCGAGATGCTCCTTGTTTATCCGCTTGACGGCTGCGAATTCCATCAGAAATTCTTCGTCATGAGCGCAGGCCGCGAGTTCCTGCATACGGTCCAGATCGCGCAGCCATTTTGACGAAATCCGGGAATTGATCAGTTGCGCGAGCCAGGTATTCGCCTCGTTCAGCCATTTTCTCTGTGTGATGCCATTGGTCAGCGAGACGATCCGTTCGGGAAAGAACTTGTCGAAATCTGCAAACAGCGTATTCCGCATGATTTCCGTGTGGCTTCGGGAGACACCGTTCACCCGATGACTGCCGGCAATCGCCAGATGCGCCATTCTCAGGCGCTTCGTTCCGCTCTCGTCGATCATGGACATCCGGCGCAACCGTTCGATATCGCCGGGATAACGGTGAATCACGTCGCGCAGCATCCGCTGATTGATCTCGTAGACAATTTGCATGTGCCGCGGCAGCAGGCTTTCGAGCAGCGCAACCGGCCAACATTCCAGCGCCTCGGACAGCAGTGTATGATTGGTGAAATTGAACACCTGCACCGTGATGTTCCACGCCCGGTCCCATTCCAGCCGGTAAACATCGACCAGAAGCCGCATCAGTTCCGGAATTGCGAGGACCGGATGAGTGTCGTTCAGCTGGATCGCAATCTTTTCCGGCAGCAGATCGAGATTTTCATATTTGGATTCGAATCTGGCGAGGATGTCCTGAATGGATGCGCTGACCAGGAAATACTCCTGTTTCAGGCGAAGCTCCCGTCCCATGCTGGTCGTGTCGCTCGGATACAGCACTTTTGAAATCGTCTCGGTCTCGCTTTTCTGCTTGACCGCTTCGATATAGTTCCCGCTGTTGAAATAGGCGAGGTTGAAATCGGCGCTGGCCGTCGCCGACCACAAACGGATCGAGGTGACCGTTTCGCCATCCAGTCCAATCACCGGAAAATCATAAGCGCGCGCCATCACATCATCCGTATCGGACCAGTGACAGAGCAGTTCACCGCGCCAGTTGTTTACCTGCGTCACATGGCCGTTGAACTGAATCGGATAAATGATATTGGGCCGTGCGTATTCCCACGGATTGACATTGCGCAGCCAGTTTTCCGGATGTTCGATCTGTTCGCCATGTTCGACCTTCTGCCGGAACATTCCGTATTCATAACGGATGCCATAACCCAGTCCGGCATAGCCCAGCGTCGCCATGGATTCGAGCAGGCAAGCGCCAAGCCGGCCAAGGCCGCCATTTCCAAGCGCCGGTTCGATTTCAAAATCCCACAGGGACTCCAGATCGACATTCAAGTCGGCAAGAGCCTGCCTGCAAACTTCATACACGCCCTGCGACATCAGACAGGTCTTCAACATCCGTCCGGGCAGGAATTCCAGCGACAGGTAGTAAATCCACTTCGCGTCGTTTTGGGAGTTCCGGCGCCAGGTCCTGATTCGCGTCGATGAAAAGCGTCCGCGCAGGAAATATGCCAGCGCATAAAACCAGTCCTGCGGCGTTGCCGTTCCGGGGTCGCGCCCCATCTGCTCAATCAGGTTCCGGATCAGTTCGTGTTTGATTTCCGCCCGGATTGGCGGCGCCGGGAAGTCGAGGCCAAAAGCGCGATCGCTGAGAAGACGTTCCATTGAGTTCCGCTGATTACTTCAAGGCGCCGGAACCGGCAGAGTGGAGTAGCGCATCCGGCAGCCTGTTCCCCAAAAGCTGCGAAGACCTACCCACGACCCCTGCCATGCCTGCGCAGTTCGGCACGACCAGGACTATTGACCCGAGCGGCTTAAAACACAATTCCGCACCGCCGTTCAACCCGCCTGTGCGTGGAACACCATTCCGAGAGCGGGCGGGAATTGGTCCAATAGCCTAATCGCTCACGGTCGCGCGACTTTCATCGCAGATTGTTCCGGACGCGATTTTTCGCGCGACAGCTCAGCGGGAACGAATTGAATGCTCCACGGTTGATGGATCGCAGCTCCGGGGAGTGAGCCCATGCCAACCGCAAGCGGACATACGACCGCGATTCTCGCATCAAAAGTCAGAGGTACGCCGGTGTACAACACCAATGGCGACAAGATCGGCGCCGTCGAAGACATCGTGCTCGACAAGTTGTCGAACAACATCATGTTTGCCGTGCTTGGTTCGGGCGGACTGATGGGCATGGGTGAGAAATTCCGCCCCAGTCCCTGGTCTGTTCTGGATTATGAACCGGAGAAAGGCGGGTATGTCGTCGCCGTATCGAAAGACGTGCTGGAAAATGCGCCAGCCTACCGGATGGAAGATCTCACCAGCGATGATGGCGAGCAGGCTGTTCGCGCTGAAGCCTTCTCCTATTACAAAGTTGAACGCTACTGGTGATCCCGGAACCCGGCTTCGTGGCTGACGTTGTCATTCGGGGTCAGCAGAGGATAATCCAATGCTCTACTGGGCGTTTGTCTTTCTGATTATCGGAATCATCGCTGCAATCTTCGGCTTCGGCGGGATTGCCGGTGCCGCGATCGGGATCGCGAAGGTCATCTTCTTTATCTTTATCGCGCTCTTTGTGATTTTCCTGATTCTCGGGTTCACCGTGTTCCGGCGTATCACCGGCAGAGAGGGTCAGGCCAAAAAGAAAAACCGCAGGTGGCCCTGCGGTTTTTCCTGTCCGTGGGATCGCCGTCAGACTTCCTGCATCAGTTCCATTTTCCGCTCCAGCAGTTCGGCTCCAAGCTCATCGAGGTCGAGCCGCGCTCTTTTCGCCTTCGGGAAAATCTTACCTTCCTCTTCCTTGACATGATGAATTACATATTCGCAGAGCACCTTCATCCTTGCGGCGAGCATCTCATCGTCTGACCGGGAACCCTCGACTTGTTCGACCAGAGTCTTGATGCTGTCGTGTTCGACTGCCGCCTCGTCCATCATTACTTCTTCTTTTCCTCCGAGGGCCTCTCGAACGGCCGGATAGAAGATTTCCTCTT
>JANWHR010000108.1 GCA_025450355.1 Micropepsaceae bacterium | reverse complement strand
CTGATCGCCTGCTTTGCGATGCGCGCGCACGCAGCTTACATCTATATCCGCGGCGAATTCATGCGGGAGCGCGAAACGCTGCAGGCCGCAGTCGATCAGGCCTATGAGGCAAAACTGATCGGCAAAAACAACATCCACGGTTGGGATTGCGACATCATCGTGCACCACGGCGCCGGCGCCTATATCTGCGGCGAGGAAACCGCGCTGCTGGAAAGTCTGGAAGGCAAAAAGGGGATGCCGCGGCTGAAGCCGCCGTTTCCCGCCAATGTCGGCCTTTATGGTTGCCCGAGCACGGTCAACAATGTCGAATCCATCGCGGTGGCGCCAACCATCCTGCGCCGCGGCGCGGAATGGTTCGCCTCCATTGGCCGGCCCAACAATACGGGGACGAAAGTCTTCTGCATTTCGGGGCATGTGAATCGGCCGTGCAATGTGGAGGATGCGATGAGCATCCCGCTGCGCGAGCTGATCGACCGTCACGCCGGCGGTGTGCGCGGCGGCTGGGACAATCTGCTGGCGGTAGTTCCTGGCGGCGCATCGGTCCCGCTGATCCCGAAATCCATTTGCGATCGCGTGCTGATGGATTTCGACGCGCTCAAGGAGGTGCAGTCGGGACTTGGCACGGCCGCGGTCATTGTCATGGACAAGAGCACGGACATCGTGAAGGCCATCGCGCGGTTTGCGGCCTTTTACCAGCACGAATCCTGCGGCCAGTGCACGCCCTGCCGCGAGGGCTGCGGCTGGATGCGGCGCGTGATGGACCGGCTGGTCGTGGGCGACGCGGTTTCCGGCGAGATCGATTTGCTTCAGGAAGTCACCAAGGAGATTGAGGGCCATACGATCTGCGCGTTGGGAGATGCCGCGGCATGGCCGATCCAGGGCTTGATCCGGCACTTCCGTCCGGAGCTGGAGCGGCGGATTGCAGCCCGCCGCAACCCGCAACCCATGCCGGAAGCGGCGGAGTAGAAAATGCGGAAGTCCGGTTGGATCGCATGCGGTGTTTTGGGCGTGATGGCGCTTGCCGCCGCGGCCGTATTCGGCATGACGCATTACAAGGTGCTGCCGCACCGCGCGGCCGCTCCACAGGCCCAGGTGACGGACGCAGATGGCACGGGCCTGAAATTCCCCAGCGTCGATGACATGTGCAAGGCGGCGGGCGTCACCGGCGCGGATCTGCAGCAATGCGTCGGCGATGAAACTTCTGCTGCGGAGTTCGTTGGCGCGTGGCTGGAGCTGAACGGCTTCATCAGCAATGGCCGGATAGACCTCGAACAGATTCAGCTTCAGGCCGAATTGGCCTCGGCGGACCAGGGGATCAATCCCCCCGCCGGCGATCCACTGGATCCTTTGGCGTCCGATCCGGCGGCCGATCTGACGCAGGATGCACTGCCGTCTTCACCCGATGCCGATCCTCTGGCGCCACCGGCTGGCGGTGAGGCGATGCCGCCAGCCCAGGTCGCCATGCTTTGTCTCAGTACGGCATCCGATGACTGGCTGAAGATGCATGACTGCATTGCCCAAAATGACCCCTCCAGCACACTCGATGGAAACTGATCCGGCCGCCGCATGACCAAGCTGATTATCGACGGCCACGAGATTGACGCCGATCCCTCGCTGACTTTGCTTCAGGCCTGCGAGCTGGCCGGGGCCGAGATTCCGCGCTTCTGCTATCACGAGCGGCTCTCCATCGCCGGCAACTGCCGCATGTGCCTGGTGGAATGGGTCGGCTCACCCAAGCCGCAGGCGTCCTGCGCATTGCAGGTGCGCGACATCCCGCCCAATCGCGACGGCACGCCCGCGAAGATCAACACCAAGTCGCCGGTCGCGCGCCGCGCGCGCGAGGGGGTGATGGAATTCCTGCTGATCAATCATCCGCTGGATTGTCCGATTTGCGACCAGGGCGGCGAATGCGATTTGCAGGATCAGGCGATGGCTTATGGACGCGCTGCGTTCACGCGCTATCGAGAGTTCAAACGGGCGGTCGAAGACAAATATATGGGCCCGCTGGTGAAGACCAGCATGAACCGCTGCATTCATTGCACGCGCTGCATCCGCTTCGCCACCGAAGTCGCCGGCGTTCCGGACCTCGGCGCGACGGGCCGCGGCGAGGATATGGAAATCACGACCTATCTGCAGCAGGCGATCGCGTCGGAACTGTCGGGGAATGTGATCGACCTGTGCCCCGTGGGTGCATTGCTGTCAAAACCCTATTCCTTCACCGCCCGGTCCTGGGAGCTGCGCAAAACGGAATCCATCGACGTGATGGATGCGATGGGTTGCAACATCCGGGTGGATTCGCGCGGGCGCGAAGTGATGCGAATTCTGCCGCGCGTGAACGAAGCGATCAATGAGGAATGGCTGGGCGACAAGTCGCGCTTTATCTGGGACGGACTGCGGCGCCAGCGGCTGGATCAGCCTTACATCCGGCAGAACGGGCGGCTTGAGCGCGCAACCTGGAATCAGGCGCTTGGGCTTGCGGCCGGCAAGCTGAAGGCGACACCGGCGGACCAGATTGCAGCGATCGCGGGAGATCTTGCTGCCGCCGAGGAAATCAAGGCGCTGAAGGACCTGATGCGGGGCCTCGGTGTGCGCCATCTCGATTGCCGGCAGGATGGCGCGAAAATCGCGCGCAGCCCGCGACAGGGCTATCTGTTCAATAGCGGCTTTGCGGGAGTTGAAGCGGCGGATGTGCTGCTGCTGATCGGAACCAATCCACGCCGGGAAGCGCCGGTCCTGAATGCGCGCATCCGCAAGACCTGGCTCTATGGCAATCTGCGCGTCGGCAATATCGGCATGCCGCCGGATCTGACCTATCCTTATCAGCAGTTGGGCGAGGGCGCCGGTCTTCTGGAGCAGATCGCTTCCGGCGATCATGCATTCGCGCGGGTGCTCAAGGATGCCAAACGTCCCATGCTGATTGTGGGGCAGGGCGCTTTGGCGCGGTCCGATGGCGCCGCCATTCTCGCGCAGGCTGCCCAAATCGCGTCCCAAACCGGCATGATTGGCCCGCCCGGATCGCTGGCGGAAGGCGGTTGGAACGGGTTCAACGTGTTGCACACCGCCGCCGCGCGCGTGGGCGCGCTCGACCTCGATTTTCTGCCGGAAAGTGGCGGGCGCGATGTCGCAGGAATTCTCAATGGGGCGGCGAGCGGCGAAATTGACCTCGTCTATCTGCTCGGCGCGGATGAACTTGACATGAGCCGTTTCGGGCGTGCCTTTGTCATCTACCAGGGCAGCCATGGCGATGCAGGCGCGAGCCGTGCGGATATCGTTTTGCCCGGCGCGGCTTACACGGAAAAATCGGGACTTTATGTCAATTCCGAGGGCCGGGTGCAGCTTGCCGAGCGGGCAAGCTTCCCGCCGGGAGATGCGCGGGAAGACTGGGCGGTTCTGCGCGCGCTTTCCGGGGCGCTTGGACAGGCTCTGCCTTACAACGATTTGGAATCGCTCAGGTCTGCGATCATTGCGGACGCGCCGCATTTCGCGCAGCGTGGGTCTCTGCCGGTCTCTCCGGGCGCCGATCCGGCTGTCTGGGAAAAAATCGGAACGCCGGGGAAAATCGATCCCGATCTGCCCCTCAAGTCTGCAATCGACGATTATTATTTGACGAACGCGATTGCCCGCGCCAGTACCACCATGGCCGAATGTTCCCGGATGTTCGTCAACCCAGGCAGGATGGCGGCAGAGTGAGTTTGATTTTGGACAAGAGAATTTTTTCCGAACGGACTGCACCATGCTGCTGACGCCGTGGTTGCAGTCCCTGGGGCTTCCCTATGCCGCGGCCTGGTTGATCTCGCAGTCCGTGTTCATCGTCATTCTCAGCGTTGCGCTGCTGGTGATGCTTGCATTCCTGCTGCTGTTCGACCGCAAAGTCTGGGCGGCGGTGCAGATCCGCCGGGGACCCAATGTGGTGGGGGCCTTCGGCCTGCTGCAGAGCTTTGCCGATTTCATCAAATTCGTGCTGAAGGAAGCGGTGGTGCCGGCGGGGGCGAACAAGGGCGTATTCCTGCTTGCGCCGTTGGTTGCGTTTACGCTTGCGCTCGCGGCCTGGGCGGTCGTTCCGCTCAACCCGGGCTGGGTGGTGGCCGACATCAACGTCGGGATTCTGTATCTCTTCGCCATTTCGTCGCTCGGCGTTTACGGCATCATCATGGGGGGATGGGCATCCAATTCGAAATACGCCTTCCTCGGTTCGCTGCGTTCGGCCGCGCAGATGGTGTCCTATGAAGTCTCCATCGGTTTCATCCTGATCACCGTTCTGCTGTTCGCGGGCTCGCTGAACCTGTCCGCCATCGTGCGGGCACAGGCGCCCGATATCCGGCACTGGTTCGTGATTTCGCCGCTGTTTCCGATGTTCATCCTGTTCTTCGTGTCGGCGCTCGCCGAAACCAATCGTCCGCCGTTCGATCTTCCGGAAGCGGAATCCGAACTGGTGGCGGGTTTTGCCGTGGAATATTCTTCCACGCCCTATCTGCTGTTCATGTGCGGCGAATATCTCAACGTCGTGCTGATGTGCGCGATGGCCTCCATCCTGTTCTTTGGCGGCTGGCTACCGGTGGTGGACATTTGGCCGCTGAACGTCGTGCCCGGTGTGATCTGGCTGCTGCTGAAGATCTGGTTCTTTTTCTTCCTGTTCGCCATGGTGAAGGCAATTGTGCCGCGCTACCGCTATGACCAGTTGATGCGGTTGGGCTGGAAGGTGTTTCTGCCGATTTCTCTCGCCTGGGTGCTGATCTCGGCCGGCTATCTGTTTGCCATTGGGCGGATTTCATAACGAAGGGTGACATGGCCTGGCTCGACCGTTCGGCGCGTTCGATTTTCCTGTGGGACCTGGTCGTAGGATTTTACGTGGGGCTCAGATATTTCTTCGCGCCGAAAAAGACGGTGAATTTCCCGTTCGAGCGCGGGCCGCTTTCGCCGCGTTTTCGCGGCGAGCACGCATTGCGGCGTTATCCTTCCGGTGAAGAGCGTTGCATCGCATGCAAGCTGTGCGAGGCGGTCTGTCCGGCACAATGCATCATCATCGAAGCCGAGCCGCGCGATGACGGAAGCCGCCGGACTACGCGCTATGACATTGATATGACCAAGTGCATTTATTGCGGTCTTTGCGAGGAAGCATGTCCGGTGGACGCGATTGTCGAAGGGCCGAACATCGATTTTTCCACCGAAACCCGCGAGGAACTGTATTACGACAAGACGCGACTGCTGGCGAATGGCGACCGGTGGGAAGTGGAATTGGCGAAAAATCTCGAACTGGATGCTCCGTACCGGTAGGTGACCGTCAGATATGTGGCAGGCGATTGCATTTTACGTTTTTGCGGCCGTGATCATCTTCTCGGCGCTGATGGTGATTGCTGCCCGCAATCCGGTTCATTCGGTGCTGTTTCTCATTCTCGCCTTTCTGAACGCGGCGGCGCTGTTTGTGCTGCTTGGCGCGGAATTTCTCGCCTGGATTCTGGTGATCGTCTATGTCGGCGCGGTGGCCGTCCTGTTTCTTTTTGTGGTCATGATGCTCGACATCGATTTCGCGGCCCTGCGCGCGGGCTTCATGCAATATCTTCCCATCGGAGCATTGGCCGGGCTGGTCATCATCAGCGAGTTGGTGGTCGTATTCCTCGGCTGGGCGACCGCCGGGCCTGCCACGACGCCGTCGGCGACCATGCCGGGCATCAGCAACACCGAATCGCTGGGACGGATTATCTATACGGACTACATCTTTTATTTCCAGACGGCAGGGCTGATCCTGCTCGTGGCGATGATCGGCGCTATTGTCCTGACGTTGCGGCACAAGCCGGGTGTCAAGCGCCAATCGATCCGCAACCAGGTCAGGCGCGTGCCTGCGGAAGCCATCGAACTGCTGGAGGTAAAACCGGGGCAGGGCGTGACATGACCATCGGCTTGTCGCACTACCTGATCCTTGCGGCGCTGCTGTTTACGATCGGCGTTTTCGGCATTTTCATCAACCGGAAGAACGTCATCATCATCCTGATGTCGATCGAATTGATTCTGCTTGCGGTGAACATCAACCTCGTCTCCTTTTCGGTCTATCTGGGGAACCTGACGGGACAGGTCTTCGCGCTGTTTGTCCTGACAGTCGCGGCGGCGGAGGCGGCAATCGGGCTTGCCATTCTTGTCGCCTATTTCCGCAATCGCGGTACGATTGCCGTCGATACGATCAACATGATGAAGGGCTAGTCCGGCCGATGCTTTACGGGGGGATTGTCTTTCTGCCGATCATCGGTGCGCTGATCGCAGGGCTGCTCGGCCCGGTGATTGGGGCGCGCGCCTCGGAAGTGGTCACAACGGCGCTGCTCTTCGTTTCAGCCCTGCTGTCCTGTTACGTTTTCTATGACACCGCCTATCTCGGCCACGATCATATTATCCCCCTGTTTCCCTGGATCTCGTCTGGAATGCTCGATGTCGCCTGGACGCTGCGCATCGACAGCCTGACGGCGGTCATGCTGGTGGTCGTGACGGGGGTGTCGGCGCTCGTGCACTTCTATTCGATCGGCTACATGCATGACGACGACAGCCGGTCGCGTTTCTTTTCCTATTTGTCGCTGTTCACCTTCGCCATGCTGATGCTGGTGACGTCGAACGACTTCCTGCAGCTTTTCTTTGGCTGGGAAGGGGTCGGTCTCGCGTCCTACCTGCTGATTGGTTTCTGGTACCGGCGGCCGTCGGCCAATGCGGCTGCGATCAAGGCCTTCGTGGTCAATCGGATCGGCGACTTCGGCTTTGCGCTGGGCATTTTCGGCGTGTTTTTCATATTTGGTACGCTGGATTTTGACCGGGTATTTGCCGCGGCGCCGATGTTTGCGGGCAAGTCTTTCATCTTCGCAGGCCACTCCGTCGATATCCTCACCACGATCTGCATCCTGCTGTTCATCGGCGCCATGGGAAAATCGGCGCAAATCGGGCTGCACACCTGGCTGCCCGATGCCATGGAAGGCCCGACTCCCGTTTCGGCCCTGATCCATGCCGCGACCATGGTGACGGCAGGTGTGTTTCTGGTCTGCCGCTGTTCGCCGCTGTTTCAGCAGGCGCCGGTCGCGCTGGCGGTCGTGGCATTTATTGGCGCAACCACGGCATTCTTTGCCGCTTCCGTCGGACTGTTCCAGAACGACATCAAACGCGTGATCGCCTATTCGACCTGTTCGCAGCTCGGTTACATGTTCGCGGCGGCGGGTGTCTCGGCCTATGGCGCCGCCATGTTCCATCTCTTCACCCACGCCTTTTTCAAGGCGCTGCTGTTCCTGAGCGCGGGTTCGGTCATCACCGCCATGCATCACGAACAGGACATGCGGAAGATGGGCGGTATCGCGGGGCGGATTCCGTACACCTGGACGATGATGCTGATCGGCAATCTGGCATTGACCGGAGTTGGCATTCCGTTTGTGGGCATCGGCGCGTCAGGGTTCTACTCGAAAGACGGCATCATCAATGCGACCTATCAGGCGGGCACGGGCATTGGCACCTATGCTTTTATTCTGACCTTGTCCGCCGCGCTGATGACCTCGTTCTATTCCTGGCGGCAGTTCCTGATGACCTTCCACGGCCGCTACCGCGGCGGAGAGGCTGGTGAACTTCCCCATGCGGATGCGGCGGCACACGCGCATGATGAGCCGCACGGCGATCATGCGCACGGACATCCCGTGAAGCTTGAATCGGTCCATGAACCCTATTGGACGATGCTGGCGCCGCTGTTCGTGCTGGCGGTGGGGGCACTGATTGCGGGCGGCCTGTTCCAGGGATCGTTCGTTGGTGAGGCTGCTTCCGGGTTCTGGCACAGCAGCGTTGCGGCCATTGCCGGCGCTCCGGGAGCCGCGCGCGAAGTGCCGTGGCCGGTGGAGATTGCGCCCATCCTGCTCACCATCGCCGGTTTTGCGATCGCCTGGTATTACTATGTGCTGCATCCCGAACTGCCGCCCGCAATGGCCGCGAAACAGGGGATGCTCTACGTCTTTCTTTATCACAAATGGTATTTCGACGAGCTGTATGATTTGATCGTTGTACGGCCCGCGAAGCGCCT
>JANWHR010000107.1 GCA_025450355.1 Micropepsaceae bacterium | reverse complement strand
TCGAGTTCAGCCTTCCAGTCGCAGATTGTCTGCCCCGGACGCGCATAAATCAGATCGAAGGTGACGCGCGGAAATGTTTTCGTCGCCAGTCCGACAGCCTGCCTCGCTTCACCGGCATCATGTAATCGCCCGAGTGTCTTGAGAGCCGCTTCATCGAAGGATTGAACACCGATGGAAGCCCGATTGACACCCGCGGACCGGTAATCCCGGAACCGCTTCTGCTCAACACTGTTCGGATTGGCTTCCAGCGTTATTTCAACATCCGGAGCGATCTTCCAGAGCCGTGCGATGGTTTCAAGCACAGCCCCCACAGCGGCTCCGGACATCAGTGACGGTGTGCCGCCACCGAAGAAAACACTTTGCACCGCAGGGCGAACATTTTGCAGTGCGGCCACTCGCGCGAGTTCGCTCCTGATCAGCCGCGTCCATTGCTGTTCATCGACTTGCTGCCGCACGTGAGAATTGAAGTCGCAATAGGGGCATTTCGCGGCACAGAACGGCCAATGAAGATAAATCCCAAAGGGAATCATGGCGCGCCGAACGCGGACTGGACGAGTTTAGCGAATGCCTTTGCGCGATGTGAAATGCTGTGCTTCAGGCCGGGATCCATTTCGCCGAAGGTCTGCCGGTAGTTTTCCGGAACGAAGATTGGGTCATAGCCAAAGCCCCGGGTTCCGCGTGGCGGGAATATCAGCGTACCAAAGGCCCGGCCTTCGAAGATTTCCGTCTGTTGACCGGGCGCCGCGAGCGCAAGCGAGCAGACAAACCAGGCGCGTGCGTCTTGCGCTCCGTTGCGCTTCAACTCGGCCTCGATGCGCGCCATCGCCGCACGAAAATCCCTGTTTGGGCCGGCCCAGCGCGCGGAAAAAACTCCCGGCGCCCCGTCCAGAGCTGCAACACACAAGCCTGAATCGTCCGACAATGCCGGTTCGTCCGCAACCATTGCCGCAGCTTCGGCCTTGATCCGGGCATTTTCCGCAAATGTGCTGCCCGTCTCTTCCGGTTCAACAAGACCCAGTTCGCCGGAGGAAATGACCACGATCCCGAACGGGTTCACCAGAGCCTTGATCTCGATGACCTTGCCCGGATTGTGGCTGGCAATCACCAGCCGGTCTCCGGCATGAAGCCTGATCACAGTTTGAGCGCTTCTTTTTGCAGCGACACCAGCATGGTCGCGCCCTGACGGGCGAGCTTCATCAGTTCGGCAAATTGCTCATCGGTGAATGGCGCGCCCTCGGCCGTACCCTGCACTTCCACCAGACCGCCGCTGCCACTGAAGACAAAATTCGCATCGGTATCTGCAGCAGAATCTTCGGGGTAATCGAGATCGAGCACCGCCATGGCCTGGAAAATGCCGCAGGATACTGCCGCCACGTGATCCCTGATTGCATGCCGGGCGATCAGCCTGGTTCCCGTCATGAAGCTGAGACATTGATGTAGCGCCACGAAGCCCCCCGTTATGGCGGCCGTGCGCGTCCCCCCATCGGCCTGAAGCACATCACAATCGATAATGATTTGGCGCTCGCCAAGCAGATCAAGCGCGGTCACGGCGCGCAGCGAACGGCCGATCAAACGCTGGATTTCCTGCGTTCTGCCACTTTGCCGTCCCGCTGCCGCTTCACGCCGGGTCCGCTCCTGTGTTGCACGCGGCAGCATTCCGTATTCCGCCGTCACCCAGCCCTTGCCCGAGCCGCGGAGGAATGGCGGCGCCTGATTTTCCAGGCTGGCCGTGCACAACACATGGGTGTTGCCGAACTTCACGAGGCACGACCCTTCGGCATGTTTCACGAATGAGGGTTCGAGGCTGACGTGCCGCATTTCGTCCGGGCGGCGGCCGGAAGGGCGGAAACTGACCATGGCGTCTCTTGCACTTCGGGATTGGCGCCGTTACCTAGCGGCCGGGCGGATTACGTGCAAATCGCATGAACGGAATCGTCGTGAATATTGGCAGCAGAGCCATGGAATCCCAGTCTTCGCTCAGTTCCGTCGAGGTGTTGGCGCGGGAACTCGGGACACGTCCACGAGAAATCTTCCGGCATCTGGTCGAGGCCTATCTCAGTTCGGGAGAACCGGTCGGGTCCCGGACCCTATCTCAGCGGCTGCCGCAGACATTGTCTCCAGCGTCGATCCGCAATGTGATGGCCGATCTGGAGCGGATGGGACTGCTCTATGCGCCGCACACCAGCGCAGGCCGGGTGCCTACCGAAAAAGGTCTGCGGCTTTTTGTCGATGGCATGTTGCAGATTGGCGATTTGTCGTCGCAGGAACGCGCGGCTATCGAAGAGAAACTGAGCCGGTCCGGCGCGCCGCTCGAAGATGTGCTGGGGCAGGCGGCGAGTCTTCTGTCCGGGTTGTCGCATTGTGCCGGCCTGCTCGTGGCCACGAAACAGGAAGTGCCGCTGAAGCATGTCGAATTCGTTGCCATCGCACCGGGCCGTGCGCTGGCCATTCTGGTTGGGGCCGGTGGCAGCGTCGAAAACCGACTGATTGATATTCCCCCCGGAATACCGCCATCCGCCTTGACGGAAGCCTCGAATTATCTGTCCGCACGCCTTCTGGGCCGAACGCTTGAAGCGGCGAAAACCGACATTCTCCGTGAAATCGAGCAGGAGCGTGCCGAACTTGACCGTCTGACAGCGCAAGTTGTCAGGGAAGGACTCGCGACTCTTTCTGCCCGGCCGCAGGACGATGGCACTGCAGCCGACGACCGGATTCTGATTGTGCGCGGCGCGTCCAATCTGCTCGAAGAGATTGACGCGCTGAGTGATCTCGCGCGCATCCGAACGTTGTTTGACGAGATCGAGCGCAAGAACGAACTTATCGGTCTGCTGGACATGGCGCGCGGCGGCGAAGGGGTGCGGGTGTTTATCGGTTCGGAAAACCGGTTGTTTTCGCTCTCCGGGTCGTCGATTGTTGCGGCGCCATACGCGGATGCAAAGGGAAAGGTGCTGGGAGTTATCGGCGTGATCGGCCCAACCCGGCTCAATTACGCGCGGATTGTCCCGATCGTGGACTACACCGCCAAAATCGTGGGCCGGATTCTGGCCTGAGTCTTCCATTCGCGCGTCAACCATGCGGCGCGTTTTACGGGGAATCTGATGTCGGCGGAAAATGACAACGAGCTGTTGCCGGAAGAACTCGAGACGGCAGACGCGAATAACGAATCCGAACTGGTGAAAGAAATCGCGGCCTTGCGCGCCGAGGCTGAGGCGCACAAGGACCGCACGTTACGTGCGCTCGCTGAAGTCGAGAATGTGCGCAAGCGGCTGGAACGCGAACGCGAAGAAGCGCGGACCTATTCTGTGGCCCGGTTCGCGCGGGACGTTCTCACCATTGCCGACAATCTGAGCCGCGCACTTGCCGCTTTTACGCCGGAAGTGCGGGAAAGAGCCGATGAGTCGCTGAGAGCCGTGATGGACGGCGTGGCAGCGACGGAACGGGAATTGAACGCCGCTCTCGCCCGGCACGGTGTCAAGCCGATCGAGGCACAGGGCCGGCGCTTTGATCCCCATCTTCATCAGGCGATTGCCGAGGCTCCGGCGGACGGCGCCGAACCCGGAACGGTGATCCATGTGGTGCAGCAGGGTTACATGATCGGCGACCGGCTGTTGCGCCCGGCGATGGTCACGGTGGCGAAGTCCGCCGGAAAACCTGCATCACAATGACCAACTGTGGCACAATCATCGGCCAAAAGGCGCCGTTTCCGGAATCGACATGGCTTCAACATCGCCCTTGCGCATAACCGTGGCGGGTGCCTCGGGCCGAATGGGCTGCACGCTCATCCGCGCCCTGGCCGAAGCCGAAGATCTCAGGCTCGCTTTCGCGCTTGAGCGCGCGGGCCATCCCGATTCCGGTCAGGACGCGGGGACAATCGCCGGACTGCCGCCACTGAAGGTGCCAATCAGCGACAAATTCGAGGCGGCCCTTGGCGCGTCCGATGCGGTGCTGGACTTCACCGCTCCACCCGCCAGCGTCGCGCTGGCCGAGGCGGCTGCCAAAGCGCACATCGTGCATGTGATCGGTACTACCGGTTATTCCGCCGAGGACATGAATCGTGTCCAGGCAGCCGCGAAGGAAGCCGTGATCATCAAATCGGGCAATATGAGTTTGGGGATCAATCTGCTCGCCGCGCTGGTGCGCGCGGCGGCGAAAGCCTTGCCCAACTACGACATTGAAATCCTGGAGATGCACCACCGGATGAAAGTCGATGCACCGTCCGGGACGGCGCTGCTGCTGGGCGAAGCGGCGGCTGCAGGACGGGGAATTGCTCTGCAAGGTCATGAGGTGCGGGGGCGCGACGGAATTGCGGGGGCGCGACCCGACGGCGCCATCGGTTTTGCGTCGCTGCGCGGGGGCACCGTGGTCGGCGATCATCTGGTGACACTGGCTGGGCCCTTCGAGCGGATCGAGCTTGCCCATCGCGCCGAGGACCGCATGATCTTTGCGCGCGGCGCGCTCGCCGCGGCACGTTGGGGGCAGGGCAAAATGCCCGGCCTCTACTCGATGGCCGACGTGCTCGGACTGTAGATTTCGTGCAGAATGCGTCCGTTCGAACTCGCGGGTGCAGCGATGAAAACTGGCCGTTTTCTGCTTTGTGCGGCTTTGATCCTGTTGCTTCCCGCGGCGCGTCCGATGAGGCCACCGGACGATTTTGAATTCCACCCCGAGTCGAAGAACGATCCTTACCTTCTGTGCAACAGCGCCGACGCCAGCGCGGCAATTGCCGCCTGCACGGCCATCATTGAGGCTCGCGATACCACGCCGAAAAACCGGGTTCTGGCGCTCGCCGACCGTGGAATCGCCTGGCTGAATCAGGGCGACTCCGAACGGGCGATCACCGATATAAACAAGGCGCTCGCGTCGGACGCGACAAACCCTGCCGCCCTGACGGCACGGGCGAATTACTATCACCAGCAGGGCGATGATCGTCGCGCACTCGAAGATTTCGATGCGGCCGTAAACGCAAATCCCAGGGATTTCTCCGCCCATCTGCAGCGCGGAAATTTTTTCCTGCTCAACGGCGAACCGGAAAAGTCCATCCCGGACTTTGATGCCGCGATCCGGCTTGATCCCAGGGACCGCGCGGCCTGGGCCAATCGCGGCGAAGCATACCGGGTCATTGGCGACAACGACCGCGCCGTTGAGAACTACAATCAGGCGCTCAAACTCGATCCCAAATTTGCCGAAGCCTATGATGATCGCGGCCTGGCGCTCACGGCAAAGCACGATTACGCGCACGCCATCAATGATTTTGGCCAGGCGCTGATGTTCGATCCGATGCTGGTCTCCGTGTACGGTCATCGCGCACAGGCCTATGACGACGCGGGTGATCGCGACCGGGCGCTGGCCGACGTCACGGAAGCGCTCAAAACCGATGCGAACGATTCTGTCCTGTGGTTTGTTCGGGGCAATGTTTACGCTGCGCGCAATGACGCCGATCACGCCATCGAGGATTTCAGCCACGCGGTATCGCTGAACAGCGGCTATGCCGATGCGTATGCGAACCGTGGCACGGCTTACGCGCGCAAAGGGAATTATGACCGCGCCATCTCCGATTATGGGATTGCGATCCGTCTCAATCCGAAGCTTCCCGGGGTTTATTCCAATCGAGGACTGGCATTGCTGAAAATCGGCGAATTGGCGCGTGCGATCGACGACTTCGACAACGCGCTGCACGCCGATCCCAGAGACGCGCTCAGCCTCTACAACCGCGGCGTCGCCAAACAGAAAATGGGAAACCAGATCGCCGGCGATGTTGATGTTGCCGCGGCGCGCGGCATAGACCCAGGTGTCGGAAAATGACCTGCGGTACGGTCTGTTTCCGGACCGGTGACAGGTTCAGCCACATCTCCGCCGGGTCCGATTCCTGCTAAAGCGCGTTTCAGCTTCTTTGAATCGGAAACGCGCTTTAAGTTTATTTGTTTGACGCATCTTCTGCGTCGAACCGGCAGCCATCCCCGATCGGGGTCGGGGACATGCTTCGGCGGAAAATGCTCTAATCCGATGGCAATGCCACGCGCGCTTCGCGCAGTGCCTGACGCAACGCTTCTGCCAGGCGGCCGCGATCTTCCGCGCCCAGAAATGACCCCACGACCCAGCGTCTCCTATGCAGGACCAGCGCAAGCTCGGCGCCGAGCAGTTCCGGGTCGTCGTGTTCGACCTTCAGCCAATACGGATTGATTTCCTCCCGCTGCACCCGCCCGGCCGCACTGATGTGTTCGATAATCAGGACATCACTGGTCAGCCGAAGATACTCGCGCTTTTTGCTCGCACGCACGCTGGCACGCATCGCCCAGGCGAGAAGCAGCACGTCCAACCCAAAAAACGGCGTCACCGGCCAAGCTCCGCGTAGTGCAAACATGATCCCTGCCACGAAGCTCACCGTCGCGGCAAAGCCAATCACCAAGCCTATTGCCCAAGGCTTCAACGGCCGATTGGGTTGGATCAATGCTTCAAGAAATACCCGCTGTGCCATGGCTGCAAATTACCGCAATCGTCCAACGGATATAGATGCCTCTCACCCGCAGCGGCGGTGAAATTCCACTTGGCCACCGTGGTCCATCCACCACGGATCGTAGAGCCCCAAGGCGCACGGATCTGTGAGCGATCCGACCGTCACCTGCGGCCCGATTGCAGGCGTCGCTTCGGTGGACGCCTCGACCGGATAATTCCCTATCTCAAGGCCAGCAGTGGTGGCGGTCCGGGACGAAACTGTCCCGCAGGAGGACAGCGCAATCGCGGCACAGCACAGCAGGCTGGAAGTAAGGCTTCTGCAGACGGCCATAACACACACCATCACGAACCCGGATTGGAAACGGCGGGCAGCTGTGGATTGTTCCGCTCAACCTGCGCAGCACCGCGGATCGCGGCGTATAAGGCGGCATGGTCCGGACGCTCAAACCTGCGGAAATTGAAGAGTTTTTCTCGCGCTTCGCGCGCGCGAATCCGAATCCGCGTTCGGAACTCCAGTACAGGAACCCCTTTACGCTTCTGGTCGCCGTCGTGCTTTCGGCACAGGCCACCGACAAGGGCGTAAACAAGGCAACAGCGCCACTCTTCGCGAAAGTCGATTCTGCGGAAAAGATGCTGCGCTTTGGCGAGGACGATCTGCGCGAGGCGATCAAGACCATCGGACTGTACCGCACAAAGGCCAAAAACGTGATCGCGCTTTCGAAACTCCTGGTCGAGCAATTCGGCGGTGAGGTGCCACAGGATCGCGAAGCTCTTGAGACGCTGCCCGGAGTCGGACGAAAAACCGCAAATGTCGTTCTAAACGTTGCGTTCGGGATGCCAACGATTGCGGTCGATACCCATGCGTTCAGGGTCTGTAATCGCACCGGCCTGGCGCCCGGGAAGACACCGCGCGAGGTCGAGGACCGGCTCGACCAGGTCGTTCCGGAAAAATTCAGGCACAATGCGCACCACTGGCTGATTCTGCACGGACGTTATGTCTGCCTGGCGCGAAAACCAAACTGCCCGATCTGCACGGTCGCTGACCTTTGCCGGTTTCAGCCCAAGACCCAGCCGGCAGGCGCCGCCCCGGAAAAAGAGCGCAAGCTGCTCAGGGTTGGACGCCGGACGAGCCGGTAGCAGGCGCCGGCGTGGCCGTCGCCCTCTGGTCCAATGCGGCCACACAGGCGGGATCGGCCGCCATATCCACGCCCTGAGGTAGCGTTTCGGTGTAGCGCAGCCTCAGAACATTGCCGTCGCGCCGCAGGAAGAAAAACACCGCACAACGCTGGCCGTCGTAGCGCCACAACTCCGTATCCATTTCCCTGCGGATGAAATCGGGGGCTCCGTAGCGGGCGCGAATCGCCGCGCCTTCGCCGGGAACAGGTGCAGGCGCCGGGGCTGGTTGCGGAGGAGCTTCGACCACGGGCGCTGGAGTCCCAGTCATCGGCTCTGGCACCGGCTCCGTCGTAACCGGCGGCGATGGCATTGCCGCCGGCGGACTCACAGGCATGGGCATGCCGGCCGGAGCTCCGGCCGGAAGCGCTGAAACCACGGCGGGGCCGGCCACCGGCACCGATGCTTGCGCGATGCAGGCGCTCACGCACAACAATAATCCGGCGGCCAGCGGCATAGATTCCCTCCGCAGTTTCTCGACCCTGCGCGCCGCCGCTCCTATAACGCGGCGGCACCAACAGACCGGGATCACATGCAAAGGGAATTCGACGTCATCGGCATCGGGAATGCAATCGTGGATGTAATTTTCCCGGCTTCCGATCAATTTCTGCTGGACCACAGCATCGCCAAATCGGTGATGACACTGGTGGACGAAATCCACGCGGCCCGGCTTGTAGCCGCAGCCAACAATCCGGCCGAGAGTTCGGGAGGTTCGGCGGCAAACACCATGGCAGGTCTCGCTTCTTTCGGCAGCCGCGGCTGGTTCATTGGCAAAGTGCGAAACGACCGGCTGGGCGATGCTTTTGTCCGTGATCTCGCGCGCATCGGAGTTCACTTTGAAACAACAAAGGCCGAAGACGGGCCATCGACCGCCTGCTGCATCGTCGCCGTCACTCCGGATGGGCACAGGAGCATGAGCACTTACCTCGGAGCCTGCCGCGAACTGACCATGCAGGACATCGGCGAACATCGGATCGGAACCGGTCACGTGTTGTATGTCGAAGGCTATCTCTGGGACGATGAGCGATCCAAGGCAGCGATCCGCAAGGCCATTCGCGCCGCGAAGAAGGCCGGAACGAAAATCGCCTTCACGTTGTCCGACCCGTTTTGCGTCGGCCGGTACCGGTCCGAATTTCTCCAGCTCCTGAGGAGCGACATCGATATTTTATTCGCCAATGAAGAGGAGGCAAAGGAGCTGTTCGGCGCAAATGATTTTCCGGCTGCTCTTGCGCATGCGCGGGAGTGGCCGGGGCTCGCGATCATTACCCGTTCGGAAAAAGGCTGCGCCGTCGCCGCGCCTTCGGGCGAAATTCACCTGCAGGATGCCGAACCGGTCGAGCGTGTCGTGGATACCACCGGCGCCGGCGATCAGTTTGCCGCGGGATTCCTGCACGGTTTTGCCCGCGGGTTGCCTCCCGGCACGTGCGCGCGGCTCGGCTCCATTGCAGCCGCGGAAGTCATTTCCCATTACGGCGGCCGTCCCCACCACTCGTTCAAGCAGCTCGCAGCGGCAGCAGGATTCCAGCCTGGATCGTCCTGAGCGGAGGCACAACGCGCTCTGCACTCCGGTTGGCGAACGATTTGCTTTTGCGCGGGCGGGGCGCATAGTTCTGCGATGGCCGGGGACATCCCTTCGATGGTCGAGACCAGGCGGGAGCAGATGTTCCCGATGCTCACCGCCGCCGAGGTCGATCGTGTCCGCCGCTTTGGCGATGTGCGTACCTACGGAAAATCCGAATATCTGTTGAAAGCGGGCGAAGCGACGCCCGGCATGTTCGTAATTTTGTCGGGGGAGATCGCG
>JANWHR010000106.1 GCA_025450355.1 Micropepsaceae bacterium | reverse complement strand
TTGGCGGCACGCTGGTTTACGAAAGCGCCCAATATTTCCGCGGCGACGAATCAAACCAGATGAAACCGCTGGCCGGATTCGCAGTGCTGAACCTGCACAGCAGCTATGCGGTGACGGATTCGGTTTCGCTGTTCGTGAATGTCATCAATGTCACAAATGCCAGATATGCGACTTTTGGTGTGCTGGGCGATCCGGCCGGCGTAGGGGCGCCCGGTATTCGCCCGAATGGCTCAACTACCGCGGTGGACTATCGCTTCGAAAGTCCCGCGCCGCCCTTAAGCGCCTTTGCCGGAATTCGGCTACGGGTTTGAATTGCCTCGGGGTTCCGGTGGATGGACTGGCCAGCATTCAATCGCGCGGTGGCTTTCATCGCGGTTCTGCCTTATTGATGGACTTCGTCGATGAATGCCGAGAGCCATATGACGCCACCCGATCCACCGCATGACCCCACGATGGAGGAGATTCTTGCGTCCATTCGCAAGATCATTTCGGAAGATCAGCCGGAAGCTGCGCCGGCAAGAGGCGCGCAACTCCGTAGAACATCCTCACAGGCAGAGATTCTCGAATTGACGGAAGAGCTACCCCCTGAAGACGCGGCGGCGCCGCAACCTGAGACGCATAGTAATGGTGCGGAACCGCCCGGCAGGGAACCGCTGATTTCCCCATCCTCGCGCGACGCGATCGAGCGGGCGATCGACAGCCTCGACAAGGCTTCGGCGGAATATTCCTCATTTTCCGGCGGAATGTTTGAGACTGTCTTCGCCCAGGCGGTCGAGGATGCCCTGGCGCCCAATATCCAGCAGTGGGTGAACGGGCACGAGTCTGAGCTTATGCGGGCGTCAGAGCCGGCCATCCACAACTGGATCGGCGATCATCTTCCTGGCATGGCCAATTCGGCGCTTGCCCCGGAAATCGGGCGCACGCTGCACGAAGCGGTCACCCCCGTCATGCAGCAGTGGATCACAGAGCATCAGGCCGAACTGGTGGAATCGGTGAAGCCGATGATCCGCAGCTGGATGGATCAGCATTTGGCCCAGATGGTGGAATCGGTGCTGAAGCAGGAATTCGGCCGCGCGGTCACGGAACATCTGCGTCGCCGCCTCGGCTGATGCAGCCCGTCCATGCTGGAAAAGACTTTTCGCCCGGGCGATGTGGAGGCCCGTCTTTATCAGATGTGGGAAGACGCCGGGGCATTCCGGCCGGCCAGTAATCCCCGCGCGGAAAATTTTTCCATCGTCATTCCGCCGCCAAACGTCACCGGAAGCCTGCATATCGGCCATGCGCTGAACAACACGCTCCAGGATGCGCTGGCGCGCTTTGAACGGATGCGCGGCAAGAACGTGCTGTGGCAGCCCGGTATGGATCATGCCGGCATCGCAACGCAGCTCGTGGTCGAACGGGAACTCGCCAAAAAACAGCTTTCGCGCGTGCAGCTGGGCCGCGAAAAATTCCTTGAGGAGGTCTGGCGCTGGAAGGAGGAATCAGGCGGCACCATCGTGCGCCAACTGCGGCGGTTGGGCGCGTCCTGCGACTGGAGCCGCGAACGCTTCACCATGGACGAGGGGCTGTCCCGCGCCGTGCTGAAAGTCTTTGTCGCGCTTTTCCGGGAAGGGCTGATCTACAAGGACAAGCGGCTGGTGAACTGGGACCCGCGCCTGCAAACCGCGGTTTCCGATCTCGAAGTCGAGAATATCGAGGTTCCGGGCAAGCTCTGGTATGTCCGCTACCCTTTCGAAGGGCGCGTTTCACACTTCATTACGGTTGCCACCACGCGGCCCGAGACCATGCTCGGCGATGTCGCCGTCGCGGTGCATCCGGAGGATGAACGCTACCGGTCGATGATCGGCGCAAGCCTGCGTCTTCCGCTTACCGGCCGGACCATTCCGGTGATTGCGGACCGCTATTCCGATCCCGAAAAGGGCACCGGTGCGGTCAAAATCACGCCCGGCCATGACTTCAACGATTTCGAAGTCGGCAAACGCCACGGACTGCAGCCGGTCAACATCCTGATGCCGGATGGCAAACTGAATGATTCCGTTCCGGCACCCTATCGCGGGCTGGATCGCTTTGAAGCGCGCAAGCGCGTGGTGGCCGATCTGGAAGCCGAGGGTCTGCTCGAAAAAACCGAAGACATCCGGCATGCGGTTCCCCATGACGAAAAGACCAAAACCGTCGTCCTGGAACCCTATCTGACCGAGCAGTGGTACCTGAACGTCACGCCGCTCGCGGAAGCCGCGCTGAAGGCCGTGGAGGACGGGCGCACGCGTTTCGTCCCCGAACACTGGACGCAAATCTATTTCAACTGGCTGCGCAATATTCAGCCCTGGTGCATTTCACGTCAGCTCTGGTGGGGGCACCAGATTCCTGCCTGGTACGGGCCTGATGGAGCTGTGTTTGTTGAAGAGACGGAAGAGGCAGCGGCCGCGGCGGCTGCAAGGCACTATGGCGCCGTGGTGCGGCTTACCCGCGAATCCGATGTGCTCGACACCTGGTTCTCATCTGCGCTCTGGCCGTTTTCCACACTCGGCTGGCCGGATGAAACCCCGGAACTGAAACGCTTCTATCCCACAGCGGTGCTGGTCACCGGCTTCGACATTATTTTCTTCTGGGTCGCGCGCATGATGATGATGGGCATCCATTTCATGCGCGATGTTCCGTTCCGGGATGTTTGCATCCACACCCGGGTCCTCGACGAAAAAGGCCAGAAGATGTCGAAGACCAAGGGGAATGTCGTCGATCCCCTGGATCTGATCGGCGAATATGGGGCGGACGCGCTGCGCTTTGCACTGGCGAATGCCGCGGGGCAGAGCCGCGACATCCGGATCGGCATCAACCGCGTCGAAACCTGCCGGAATTTCGGCACCAAACTGTGGAACGCCGCACGCTTCTGCGAAATGAACGAATGCGTCCGGAAGCGCGAATTCGATCCGGCGGCTGTGCAGATGACGGTGAACCGCTGGATCGTTGCGGAGGTTGCGCGTGCCGCGGCGGCGATTACGACGGCGCTGGAGGCCTATCGCTTCAGCGATGCGGCGGGAACCATCTATCACTTCATCTGGGATGTGTTCTGCGACTGGTATCTGGAATTCATCAAGCCGGTTTTGAATGGATTCGACGAGGCCGCGAAATCGGAAACGCGCGATGCTGCGGCCTGGGCGCTGGACCGGATCCTGCAGCTGCTGCACCCGTTCATGCCGTTCATTACCGAGGAATTGTGGGGACGCGCGGCGGAACATGCGGTGCCGCGCCGCTCGATGCTGATGCTGTCACCCTGGCCGGAACTGAAATCGCTTGCCCCGCATGAGGATGCGCGCGCGGAAATGGAATGGCTGATCGCCCTGATTTCGGGCATTCGAAGCGTGCGTTCGGAAATGCATGTGCCGCCCACGGCGCGTATCGGGCTGGTGCTGAAGGATGCCAGCGAAACAACGGCCGGCCGTCTGAATTGCTATCGCGATACGATTGCGACCATGGGCCGTCTGTCGGGCGCGCGCATATGCACAGAGATTCCCGCGGCTTCCGCGCAATTCGTTATCGGAGAAGCGGTCGCGGCGCTTCCGCTGGGCGATGTGATCGACATCGCCCAGGAGCGGGCGCGGCTGCAGAAGGACCTCAAGAAGGCAGAGGAAGAATTGGCCCGCTTTGACGCGAAACTGAACAATCCCTCGTTCGTCTCGCGAGCGCCCGAGGAAGTCATCGAAGAACAAAGGGAAAAGCGGGGGGAAGCGGCCGCACTCGCCGCACGTCTTGGGGAAGCGCTGAGGCGGCTGCACGATTGAAATTGGAACAGGACTGAAGGCACTCATGCAGAAATTCGACAAATCGCGGCTTCCCTCACGTCACACGACGGAGGGGCCGGAACGCGCGCCGCACCGCGCCTTCTATTACGCGATGGGGCTGTCAGAGGAAGAGATTCACCGGCCGATCGTGGGCGTCGCCTCATGCTGGAACGAAGCGGCGCCGTGCAATATCGCGCTGATGCGCCAGGCGCAGTCGGCCAAACGAGGAGTTAAGGATGCCGGGGGCACGCCACGCGAATTCTGCACGATCACCGTGACCGATGGCATCGCCATGGGCCACGAGGGAATGAAGTCATCGCTGGTCAGTCGCGAAGTCATTGCCGATTCCATTGAACTGACGGTGCGCGGCCATTGCTATGATGCGCTGGTTGGCGTGGCCGGCTGCGACAAGAGTGAGCCCGGCATGATGATGGCCATGCTGCGCCTGAACATCCCGTCGGTGTATCTCTACGGCGGTTCGATCCTGCCCGGAAAATTCCATGGCAAGGATGTCACGATTCTGGATGTGTTCGAAGCCGTCGGACAGCGCTCGGCCGGGGCAATCTCCGATGCCGAACTGCATGAGCTCGAATGTGTCGCCTGCCCGGGTGCAGGCGCATGCGGTGGACAGTTCACCGCCAATACGATGGCCTGCGTCTCCGAGGCCATTGGGCTTGCCTTGCCGTACTCGTCTGGTCCGCCGGCAGAAGTCACTTCGCGGGACGAATTCGCACTGAAATCCGGACAGGCCGTGATGGAGCTGGTCGCGCGCAACATCCGGCCGCGCGATATTTGCACGAGAGAAGCGTTTGAGAACGCGGCGACCATCGTGGCGGCCACCGGCGGTTCGACCAACGCGGCGCTGCATCTGCCTGCGATGGCCAATGAAGCTGGGATCGCGTTCGATCTTTTCGACGTCGCGGCGATTTTCAAGCGCACGCCCTATCTCGCCGATCTCAAGCCCGGCGGGCGCTACGTCGCCAAGGATGTCTGGGAGGCGGGCGGCATGCCAATGCTGATGCGCACGCTGCTGGACGGCGGCTATTTGCATGGCGACTGCATGACGGTCACGGGAAAAACGATTGCGGAAAATTTGCGGGGCGTCACCTTCAACGACGCGCAGCCGGTGATGCGGCCGGTTTCCAATCCGCTTGCGCCGACGGGCGGCGTGGTCGGGCTGTCGGGCAACCTCGCGCCGGAAGGGGCGATCGTGAAGGTTGCGGGATTGAAGCATCAGAAGCATCGTGGCCCGGCACGGGTGTTCGATTGTGAAGAGGATGCCTTCGCGGCGGTTCAGGCGCGCAACTACAAACCAGGTGATGTGATCATCATCCGCTATGAAGGTCCGAAAGGCGGACCGGGGATGCGCGAGATGTTGTCCACCACCGCGGCGCTTTATGGACAGGGTCTTTCGGATCAGATCGCGCTGGTTACGGACGGGCGATTCTCCGGAGCAACCCGCGGACTTTGTGTCGGGCATGTCGGTCCGGAAGCGGCCGACGGCGGGCCGATCGCCCTGCTGCGAGACGGCGACGTCATCACCATTGATGCCGAGAAGGGTACGATCGAGGTCGAGCTTGACGCGGCTGAGCTGGAGCGGCGGCGGCAAAGCTGGCAATCCAAACCGCTCTCCTTTGGGGCGGGCGCGTTGTGGCGCTATGCGCGCAACGTGGGTTCCGCCCGCTATGGCGCGGTGACCAATCCCGGCGCAAAAGCGGAAACCCGCTGCTACGCGGATATTTAGCGGACACAAAAAGGGCGGCGTGGCGAACCGCGCCGCCTTTTTTGGGTGATGTCATTCAGCGGTGCGGGTGATCCTTGTTGGCATCGCGCGGTTCGCCGTGCTCACCCCGTTCGGGGGTGCCGGAGTATTCATCCTGTTGAATGTCCTGTTGCGGGCTGAGATCGTTCCGCTGTTCCATTTCATCCGCCTGAGGATAATCATTGCCGCTGCGCGATGCGCCTTCATGCGTCATCTCGCGCGACTGCTGTGACTGCTGACGCTGGGCGGCTTCGGCCGCGGCTTTCCGGCTGGCTGCACCCCGCGCCATTCCGCCCTTGCGTCCGGCCGCGGCTGCGAGCTCCCGATTCTGCGAGAAGCTGCGGCCTTCGGGCGGCACGCTTTCACCACCTTTGCGGCCTGCTTTGGCGGCAAGCTCGGGGTCCTGTGAAAAGCTTCTCTTTTCCGGCGGTACACTCTGCCCGCCCTTGCTTGCGATGGCGCGCTGCTTCGACCGATCCATGGAAGCAAACCCGCGGTTAGACGTGCCTTTTTGCTCAGGCATTGCGATATCCTTTCCGGGAAATTTTCGCTCGACTGACAGAGGCTTTGCCGCCTGCCGGCCCGGTTCTCAAAGCATAAACGGCGCCGAGCCACGCCCCGTTCCGGTAACGGCATTTCATTTTTCGGGACGGCTGCTGGCCTGGCTTGAGCTATACCGCGGAAAAAACGGCAGGAATCATAAGGGCGTTACCGGGGAAGCCGAACAAAGGGGCGCCGGGTTTGGGGGCAACCGGCTGTCATAAACCGGCGTTTGCTGAACGAGGCCCAGCCGGATGGAACCAAAATGGCACAGCAGAAGAATGACCGCGACGTTCAGGGCGAAGGCGATTATCGCTCTGCGCGTGTGTACAAGAAGGACATCGAGAACTTCATGAATCGTAAGGGCGGAGAGATCGGCGATCTCGCGAAAAAGGCGGAGGACGCGCTCGAAGGGCCCGAACGTGAAGAGCTCGAGAAGGCAGAAGAGAAGGGCAAGTCCAAAGCCAGGAAATGAACGAGAAACGGGTAGCGCGAAGCGAGAGGCGGGCTGCGCGTTGCGAACGCCGGTGTTCTCTCGCTCCTCGCTTCGCTCCACTCGCTGCTTGTCCGCTATTCCTCAATAAACACATGCCCTTCAAACAGGCGGCGCGCGGTGCGGATGATGTAAACCACCGGCCCATCGGTTCCTGGGCGGCGCTCGATGTGGATCGGCATCTTTCCGGATGGATGCTCAATGAGAAAGTCCATCGGCAGATGTTGTGGTCCCGCGATTTCTGCGACCAGCGTTCCGGGCGTGAACGCACCCGTTCCAACCGCCACTGCGCCGGTTGCGGCGAAGGCGTTGTGGCAGTCATGTGGCATGAAATAGCGGGCGGCGAGATGTCCGCCTGACCGTGCCGGCGCAAGCAACACCGGTTTGGGAATAACGAGCCCGCGGACATCGCCAAGGCCCATGCGGCAGCCGGCCTCAAGACGGAGCGATTCGAGATGATCGCGAAACTCGCGATTGGCTGCGTAATCCGCGGGCCTCAGGTAGCCGCTGACGCCCAGATCGGCGGCCATCACGGCCATGATAGGCATCGCGGCATCGATCAGCGATGTGGCAATGCCTGCGATGATATCGACGGGATTTCCCGTGGGCAGGAGCTTTCCCGTTTTGGCGCCGGCCGCATCGAGAAAGGCGAGATGAATCGGTGCGGCGGTGCCTGGCACGCCATCGATCGCCGCGTCGCCGTCATAGCGCACTTGTCCGCCGGGCGTTTCAATGCGCGCTTCGATCAGTTTGCGCGTGTTCACATTGTGGATTCTGACCGTGGACAGATCGCCCGAAGGCTTCACAAGCCCGGCGTCGAGCGCGAACGGCCCGACCCCCGCCAGCATGTTGCCGCAGTTGGGCGAGGTATCCACCATGCGTTCTCGCACATTCACTTGTGCAAAAAGATAATCGACATCGGCTGAGGGGACGGCCGAACGACTGACAATGGCCACCTTGCTGGTCAGCGGATGACCGCCACCAATCCCATCCACCTGCAACTCGTGGCCAGAGCCCATGATCCGGATCAGAACCTCATCGCGCATGACCGGATCGGACGGGAGATCTGAGGCAAGCAGATAGGGTCCGCGCGAAGTGCCACCGCGCATCAGCACGCAGGGAATCGCCCGGCTGGTCATGGTCGCCAATTCTTCCATTCAGCCCGGTGCTGTCCGGGACTCTTGTCTGTCATGGGCGGCGGCCTCTGGTCCATTGCGAGAACAGCCATTTTTCACCATTTTTGGGCGGGAGCCCGGCGTGCAGCGTGCGCAGATCGGGGGAAAAATCCGGCGTGATGTTCCAGAACATCAGCGCGTCACCCGTCCGGCCGCGACAACGCAAGTTCAGATGCGGAAATTCCGTTTCTCCGCCCGAGTACTCTTCGTTCAGCCAAACCAGGAATGTCATTACCCGCTGGCCTTCGCGCGCCACGATACGGGCATTTTCCGGCGAACTCGTGTCGAAGCAGTCATGATGACGCCGGAATTCTTCACCGGGTGCGTAATGCAGCACGGTGCAGGCCTCCATGCCCGCGAGCGAAACACCGGTCAATGCGGCAATCCGGTGCTGAAGCAGCATCACGACCAGGTCGCTTTCAAAGGTGGGGATATGGCATTCGGTATTGGTGCGGGTGGCCGAAGCCTCCGCGCCGGTGGAAGGATCATAGACCTGGGCCCGGCGCAGATTCGGGCGTGCGCGGCCGACCAGCCATTGGCACATCTCGCGGGCAAGAAATTGTTCCAGGATTGCGATTCGCGGCGCAGTGGAGACGATCCGCAACGGCGGAAGCTTGAGCAGTTCCTCGATGCGGATCTGTTGGCGGAGTCGCGCGCAGTTGGCCGCATCGGTCGCTGGGCCTGGCGCACAGGCCCATTCGCCGGCAAGGCCCGCGAGCACTCTTGCATCACGAGCGTGGCCGGCCTGAGCCGCGATGAGCAGAAAATCCAGGGCTTGCGGCCAATCCTGTTTCAGACCGAGTCCCCAGGCGCTGAGCAGCGCGGCAAGATGGGCGGCCTCGGCATCACCGTCGCGCGCGCCCGCCACCGCCCAGTGTGCGCCCTCTTCCAGACTGTAAGGTTGACGGGTGAGCAATCGCTCAGCCAACTGACCCTTCGCGCGGCTGTCGCCGGCCGACGCCGCTGTCCGCAAACGGGCAAGTTCGTGTTCCGGCTGCCGCAAGGCGTCGCCACCCATCATGGTTTCCGGCCGCAACCGATTAAAACCTCGTCCTTTTTCGCCTTCGGGCGATGCAGGTGGATCATGGCGGCGAAATGCGCGCAAGATGCCCGCGGTACAAATAAGAGCCATCTCGCTTGCAGTATAGAGTTTCGGGGCAGATTGCGTAGTATCCGCCGGATTCATGGGGAACATCGGGGAAATCATGGAAAGTCCGGTTAAAGCCGCGAGCCGGTTTGGCGGCGTGCTTCTGTTTGCAGCATCGATCACGCCCGCGGCCGCGCAATCTGTCCTGCCGGCAGGTACCTATATCGGCGCCGAAGCTGGATTTGGGATCCACGCCGGAAATGCCGTTTCGGATGTTCATCCGGACACGGAAAACTGCATTTTCTGCGGCGTCGACGAGCCATTGTCGATCGGCGACTCTGCGGTGCTGGGCGGCAAACTCGGCGTCCGGATGAGTCCGATGTTCCGCGCCGAACTCGACCTCGATTATCTCACTTCCGCAAACGTCAAAACCGCGTTCCCGCACGAAGCGGGATCGGCATCGGCAAACCTCACTTCGCTGGCTGTGTTCTTCAATGGTTACCTTGATTTCCCGCAGCTGCCGCCGGGACTTCTGGGCGCGTTCCGCCCGTTTGCCATGGCGGGTATCGGTTTTGCGAATGAAGATCTGGGCAAGATCAGCGGCACGATGGGTGGGCGGCCGGTCACGATCAGCGGCATCAGCCGCGCCGATTTTGCCTATGACATCGGCGCGGGACTTGCCTATCCCGTGGCGCCGCGCCTGACGGCAGAATTGCAGTACCGCTATATGGATCTGGGTTCCCTGCGCGGCGGGTCAACGCTGACCGCGAATGGGACGGCCACGTCCTCATCGCCGCTGAAAACCGGCAGCATTGCGGTTCACGCGGTCACCGTCGGAATCCGCTACGACCTTTAACGATCCTCAATCGCCTTTTGAGCAGACACGGGAAGTTTGTCACGCGGAGACGCGGGGAGGCGTTGTTTCAGAATCTCCAGCAGTTGCTTTGTCACTTCGGGGGAAATGGCGAAAGAGAGCGGCGCTCCGCCGACCATGAAATCCAGCAGGGTCGCTTCCGGCTGCACCAGCACGCCGATTTGTTCGGCGAAGAGGACGGAGCGCGTCTGATCGTTCGCGGTCTTTTCGCCATGCACCTGTTTGACCTGCAGCAAAAGTCCAATGACTTCCTGCAACTGCGCCGCGGGGAAGGTGAGGCGGGCAGTTTCGCCGTCCTGATTTTCAAATTCGACCAGACAGGTTGAGAAATCCGCCGACAGGCCAAAGCGCGAAAGTTTCTGTGCGGCGATCGAATCCATCACATTTTTTCCGGATTGTCGGCGGCAGGCGTGGACGGTTCGGCGGACGGTGTCAAGCAAAGCCTGTCCGGAACCCGATTGCGGCATGGTCCGTTAAGCCAGAACGCTGACGCGCCGGCGAAACCAGGACTGCGCCCGGCAAACTGTGACCGGAGGCGACGATGTTCAATGCTGCCATCGCCATCCTGATCGGCATCGCCATCATCATCGTGGTGCTGATTGTGATTGCGTTCCTGCTTTACCAGCGGCGCCGGCGAACAGCCGAATTGCGCTCGCAGTTCGGGCCGGAATATTCGCGCACGGTGCTGACCGCCGGAAGCCGGTCGAGGGCAGAACAGGAATTGCTGCGCCGGAAGCAACGCGCGCAGCTGTTCAATATCCGACCGCTGAGACGCGAGGAAAAGACCCGCTTTGTCGCATCATGGCAGGGTATCCAGGCGGAATTTGTGGACAATCCCACGGATGCGGTCGCGAGCGCCGATGGCCTGCTGGGCGAGGTGATGGCCGCGCGAGGATATCCGGTGCGCGATTTCGAGCAACGCTCCGCCGATCTTTCGGTGGATCATCCCGCCGTCGTGCAGAACTACCGCGCCGCGCATGAGATCGCGGTCAGGCATCAGCATGGCGAGGCCTCGACCGAAGAGCTTCGGCAGGCGATGATTCATTACCGCACGCTGTTTGAGGAACTGGTCTCCGAAACCGAGCCCGCGCCCGCGGTCGCAACATCCGGCCCACAGCGGCCGTGATATTGAAGAGCGAGGGAAGAGAAGCGAGATTCCCGTGAAAGGCGCGGAGTTTAAAGGCGAAACGGCCCTTGTCATCAGCGCAGCCTTGCGCGAACGGGCGCAGGGCATCCTCGACGCCCTGAAATCCGCGAACATGTCGATTGTCACGGCTGAATCCTGCACCGCCGGAATTATCGCGGCAATTCTGTCACGTTGCGAAGGCGCGGGCGCACTGATGCATGGCGGTTTTGTGACCTATACCAAGCAACAGAAGTTCATGGCGCTCGGCGTCTCACCTGAACTGCTGGCACGGGACGGTGCGGTGAATGAAGAGGTCGTGCGGCAACTGGCGCTGGGCGCGCTGGACCATTCGCCTGCCAGTCTCAGCCTTGCCGTCAGCGGCGTGCTCGGCCCCGCGGAAGACGAGGACGGCAACCCCGTGGGGCTGGTGTACTTTTGTGCCGTGGCGAAGGACAAAGCCCCGATGATCGTGCGCGAGGACTTCGGGAGTCATCCGCCCGACGAACTCCTGCGGCACGCCATCAACCGCGCCTTCGATTTGATCCAGGCCGCGATCATCGGGTTTGTGACCAAACCCTCAGGCTGACATTCAGCGTCTTCTCGTACCGCGGGCGTCCGCGCCCGCATTCCTCCGCGACTCCGTGGGAGGCAATTCCTCAGCTTGCGAGCGGGTTGGGTCTTAGCTGGAAGTGGACGACCTTACTGGTTTGTCCCTTGCCGCCTTCGATATGGGTGGGTGCGCGCTCCGAATAGGTCGAGAACAGTCCTTTGCCTTTCCAGCCCGCGCTGGCGTCATCAATGCGTCCGTCCATGCCCTTGGCGTAATAGCTCATGGGATAGGGCACGCGCATGACGACCCACTTTCCGTCCACCAGCGCCTCCAATGCGTCGGACTGGCTGGCGGTTGCGATCGGCACGTTTTTGCCAAAGCCCAGCGTATTCTGTTGATCGACCCACATGGCGTAGGGCGCTTCCGCGGTTGCGCCGATCGTGCCTGCCGGCAGGTTTTCAAATGACGGGCCCGGAAGCGGATACAGCTTCCAGCCTTCGGGACAGACGTTCTGGGCATCTGCCGCGCGTGGACCGTTCAGCGGCCCCTTGCACAGACGCCGGTCGAAACTCGCCGCATGGCCGCTTGCCAGCGCCAGCCAGACGACGCCGTCGCTGGAAATCCCCATGCCGCGCGGTGAGAACCCGGATTGCGGATTTTTCGGGTTCTTGTAGGGCACTTCATAATATTCGCTGAGCTGTGTTTTGGGGTCGAAGCGGATCACGCCGCCCGGAAATCCGAGAATTGATCCGTACACGCTGCCGTCCGGCGCCGTATTGATGCCGTAGGGCGCCCCCATGATCTGTTTGTCTTTCGTGGGATCGGTCGGCTGATTGAGGCCGGTCCAGCCGTCGTCGCGCTTGCCGTTGCCATTGGTGTCGATCACGAAAGGCGACCAGCCCTGGCTTGCCGCCTCGTCATGCGTCGCGTCCCACTTCTTCACGTCCAGCCAGCCGATCACGTCGTAGGGGCCGCCGGCGCTGAACCACAACACGCCCTTGTCGTCAAAATTGAGATGATGCGTGTTGAAGCAAAGATCGATCATGTCGATCTTGCCGGTTTTGGGATCATAGACTTCGGCCTGCCGGTTCGATGTGTTCTTCGGATAGGCTTTCGCCGACGGATGATTTGAGCCCTGCTTGCAGAAGGCAGGCTGTGCGTTCGCCGGCCGGATGCGTGCGGTCAGCCAGAGGCGGCCCTTTTCGTCGAACATGGGATTGTGCACATTGGTGTGCGTGTCCCAGATCGGCTCATCGCCCCAATAGGGCGAAGGCGCAAGGGCAGGGTCGGACTTCGTGGTCGGCGTTTTGGGATCGCGATAGACGGTTTTCAGGACGCCCGATTTGTTGTGCACCGGATCGACCCAGGGAAGATATTCCGTGCTGGCCTCGGTCGAGCCGTAAATCAACCCGTTCGCGTTCACACGCGGGTCGCGCTTGTCGGTGGAAATGCCGTCATGCACATAGGCCGTGGGTGTGTTCCAGTCCCATTCGGTCACGACGATGTTGCGTTCGATTCCGCTGGGCCGCTGCGGGTCCGTTTTCGGCAGCTCACCTTTGGCCACGCGGTCGGTCCAGTCGCCCAGCAACTGCAGCTGCCGTCCCGTGTCGAACAGCCCGATGGCCTCCATCATGTTGCGGCCAGCCTGTCCGGATTGCAGGCGGCGTTCCCAGGCTTCCGCGCCGGTGTTGAAATGGCCAAGCTGCGCGGGAACCGTGCGCGTGGCGAGGTCACCCAACTGATGACAATGGATGCAGCCGTCCGTCTTGGCATAGCGCAGCCACTGGCCCTGATCTTTCAGCGTGATGGGCATGCCGTTGCCCTGCGGCCCGGAGCCGGGAAACAGTTTCACCTCCGGAATGTGCAACATGGAATACCAGTAGATGCCGGGATAATAGGCGGCTGCCGCGGCGCGGTTGGGGGCGGGGACGGCCTTCAGGTCGAGCATTTTGCCCGGCGCGGATTTCACCTTCGGTGAATCGACCAGTCCATATCCGCGCACCCAGAGGTCGTAATTCGCCTTCGGCAAATCGGGGATGAGGTAGCGGCCCGCATCATCCGTGACGACGATCCTGACGAATTTGGTCGGCAGATCGCGGGTTTCGGCGATCACCCACACCCCGGCTTCTGGACCTTTCGCGCCGGTGACGGTGCCGCCAATGTTATCGGCAGTGATGCGGAGCTGTGCCGGCGCCGCATGGGCGGGCAGGGACGCCGCGGAAATGGCAAGGAACAGGGCGGCAAAACTCGTGCCCATCATGGCGGCTGATGCCACCCGGAATTTCGTCATGATTGCCCCCTGGAGAAAGTGACTGGCGAAGATACCGCCCAGCATAGCACCGGCCGGGCCTCTCGCCTAACGTGGGGGTTGTGGGCGAGCGCCACCCACAGGCGAGCGCGGCGGCTAACTGCGGATGGTTTTGCGCAGAATTTGTTTCGTGGCTTCCAGGGCTTCGATTTCGCGCGCCTTGCGCTCGAACTCATCGGCAATCTTCAACAGGGAAATGCGATCCTTTCGATTCCGCACGGCTGCTGCGCTGGACCGCATTTGCGTCGCCTCGTCGCGATATTGTTTGGCCAATGGCATTTCCGCAACCATCCGGATGGACGGTCCTCATAACCGCAGCCTGTATCAGGAATGTCCCCGCCGCTGCGGCGGATCGTCGCCAAGTCCGGTTTTCCACGGCATAAGCGCGCCTCGATGCGCAAGGCTTGCAGGTGGCGGTTGCCATCGGTGAAACAAGGGTGGCGGCTTGCACGGGCGGCGGGTCTCAAGTAGCTGATTCGATCTTCCGGATGGGTGGCAGAGTGGTCTATTGCACCGGTCTTGAAAGCCGCCTCGCCGCCTGCCATCGACTGCCACAAGCTGACAAGCAGGCACGGAAATTCAGCCTCTTAGCGTTCGCGGCTGTACTACGTATCCCATTCGATTTTAGACCGTAACATCGCGTTTGGGTCCAATATTGGGTCCAAGAAACTGGACGGGCACGGCATTGCACCGCGCCCGCTCCAAGTTGGGATCAATATGACTGGCGCACGGTCGCGAGCCGCATGTTGCCCCGCGCTGCCTTGCCATCGCCCATCAGCACGTCACAGGTGTGACCCGGATAGAGCCGCTGGAAGCGATTGGTCTTCCATGCTTTGACGGTCCAGTGTCCGGGCGCGCTCCGCCCAAATGGATATTGTTTTGGTGAGCCGTCGAGCGCCAGCCGAATGAGGCTTCCGCCGTTCCGTATCTGCCAAACCTTGAACCGCTCGCGCTTTTCAATCGCGCCCACTTCTGCAA
>JANWHR010000105.1 GCA_025450355.1 Micropepsaceae bacterium | reverse complement strand
GCAAGGCCGAAGTGAGAGGCAACGGCATCGCGAAGAATCTGCGCCGTCCCTTCGGGGTACACACCGAGCGCCGCTTTCGCCTGGTCGTAAGCGGCGAGCGCTCCGGCGCCGGGACCAAAGGGCGATTCATTCGATGAAAGCTTGAATACCCGTGCAGCGCCTTCGGCCTTTGACCGGCCGGGGACGTAAATATCTATGCCGGACACACCGGGCTTCGGGACAAGAGCCATGGTCATTGTGTCCCCGGAACAATGATGGGATCGGCGTAACCTCCGATCAGCTTCGTGCCACTGATGACATCGCCGGCTGCCTCGCTCAAAGCGGCGAGCCTTGGGTCGGAAGGCGAGACAAAACCGCTGAGCTCCAGCAGCAACTCATCCGGCACGCGTTTGTCCAGCAGACGGCCAGCCGCAATGATGCGGGCATCGAGGCCGGCTCCGCCGAGCAGCGACTTCAGTTTCATTCTGGAAACCGAAGGGGCGATCTCGAGCAGCAGGATTGTCGTGTCGTGACCGGACGGCTCCTGTTCAATTCCGGCGATGGCATAGGCGGCCAGGCCGCCATTGCCCGCAATGAACGGAAGTTTCGCAACCACTCGGGGGCCCTTTTCACCGGCTGGCGCGAGCTGTGCCCACCACGCCGCGGCCGCCTCTTCCGATTCAGGAATGGGAAGGACACCAATCGAATCCGGTTCTTCGGTGCAGGCATGAACGACCAGCGAGGGGCGCGCATGGACGCGGATCGGCGTGAACGAGCCGAAATGGGCATGCGCGAGATCGATGAGTTCCGGTTGATGGCCAGCGGCGAAGATATGGAGCTGAAAGCTGGTCTGTGTGCGCAGACTCGAGGCAATGATTTCGCGCCAGATTCGCGCGAGAACGCGGGGAGGCATGTCGCCCTTGTGACAGGAAACCAGGCGCCGCAAAATTGCGGATTCGCGGGCGGGCCGAAAGGCCGCTGCGAGACCGTTAACACCGCCCGCCTCGCGCTCCTGCTTGACCTTCGCGATCGCACCGCTGACGTCGGCGCGCCGCATCAGAAGATCATGCAGCGCGTCGTCAATCTGATCGATCTCGCTACGGAGATCTTCGAGGCTTTCACCGGGTCTTCGCATGAATGTTCAGCCTGCAGGCTACCAGGCCGCGGCCCTGTTGCGCCCCACCCCAAGCCTCAGCCCATTGATAAGGCCCGAATTGCAAAAAGCAAAGCATTGCGAGGCTGCTGTCTTTGCCGCAGTGTTGTGACGGTTCCATGGACGGTAGGATGTTCAAAGCAGAGGCGGTCTGGCTTGGCAAGCTGCTCAATATTCAGCCGCGCGAGAATCTGTCGCCATTGCTGAATATCGGCAGCAGCACACGTCAGTTCCGGGAAAACGAGCAGCCGTGGACGGAAGGCTTCATCTTTGGACCGCTGAAGCAGCGAGGCATCGATGTGCTTCACCTGGACCGCAGAACGGGTGATGGAATCGACATCCGCGCGGATGTGCTCTCAGCCGGTGAATTGCCGCGCATTCGCTCATTTGGGCCGAAGTCGGTGCTTTGCTGCAATATTCTGGAACATGTCGCCGACCCCGCCGCGCTCGCGCGGCGATGCATGGAGATTGTTGGGCCGGAGGGTCTGATTTTTGTCACCGTTCCGTACAGCTATCCGCATCATCGCGACCCGATCGACACCATGTTTCGGCCCGCGCCCGACGAGCTGGCGCGGCTGTTCACCCCTGCGGAGATGCTGACGGGCGAGATCATCGATACGGGCGAATCCTGGTGGAACGACGTGGGCAAACGGCCCTGGATATTGCTGCGGCCGCTGTTGCGTCTGCCGTTCCCTTTTGTGAATTTTGCCGGCTGGAAAAGATCGGTTCGCCGTCTTTATTGGCTCCGGCACCGCTACCGCGTCACGGGCGCGCTATTCCGGGTTCCTCCCGCAGGCATGGCCATCATTGACATGACCGGAGCCCCGCCTTAGCACCGCAGCCCCGGAGAGAGACAGCTTGACCGACGCACAGCCCAGATTTCTGCGACCGTTGAAAGCGCCCGCCGAAAATCCTGGCCGAACCTTGAGCTTTGGGCCGGAACAGCCGCTGGTGCTGGATTCCGGCAAGCGTCTGTCTCCCATCATCATCGCCTATATGACTTACGGCCGGCTGAATGCCGCGCGCTCGAATGCGATTCTCGTCTGCCACGCGCTATCCGGCGATCAATTCGCTGCCAGCACGCATCCGGTGACGGGCAAACCGGGCTGGTGGGATTACGCGGTGGGACCGGGCAAGGCGATTGACACCGACAGGTTCTTCGTCATCTGCGCCAACGTGATTGGTGGCTGCATGGGCACGACGGGCCCCGCCTCGATTGATCCTGAAACCGGACAGACTTTTGGCCTGGGTTTTCCGCTGGTGACGATCCGGGACATGGTGCGCGCCCAGCTCATGCTGATCGATGCGCTCGGGATCGAGCAGTTGTTGTCGGTCATTGGCGGCTCCATGGGCGGCATGCAGGCACTGCAGTGGGCCGCCAGCTACCCCGAACGGGTTTATTCCGCGATGCCGATTGCGACTGCGGCGCGGCATTCGGCGCAGAACATCGCCTTTCACGAAGTGGGCCGGCAGGCGATCATGGCGGACCCGAACTGGCGTGGGGGGGATTACGCGCTGAGCGGCATTCACCCTTCCAAGGGGCTCGCGGTCGCGCGCATGGCCGCGCATATCACCTATCTTTCCGAAGCGGCGCTTCAACGCAAATTCGGGCGGCAACTGCATGATCGCAATGCGCTGTCGTTCGGTTTCGATGCCGACTTTCAGATCGAATCCTATTTGCGCCATCAGGGCATGACATTTGTCGATCGCTTCGACGCGAATTCCTATCTCTACATCACGCGAGCGATGGATTACTTCGATCTCGCGGCCGATTATGGCGGAGTGCTCGCGGAAGCCTTCCGCGGCTCGAATACGCGCTTCTGCATTGTCTCGTTCACCAGCGACTGGCTATTTCCCACGATCGAAAACAAACGCATTGCCCATGCCCTCAATGCGGCGGGCGCAAATGTCAGTTTTGTCGAGATCGAGAGCGACCGCGGACACGACGCCTTCCTGCTGGACGAACCCGAGTTGTTCGGCACCATGACCGGATTCCTGGGCGCCGCCGCCGCGGCCAGGAACATTCGATGAATATCGTTGTCCCTGCGCCCGCCAAATCCGCACTGCGCCCCGATCTTGCGGCCATCGCCGATATGATTCCGCAGGGCGCGAAAGTGCTGGATATCGGCTGCGGCGACGGGCAGCTGCTGGAACATCTGGTGCACACCCGGGAGGTTGACGGCTGCGGGCTGGAACTGTCGCAGCAGAACGTCAATCAGTGCGTCGCGCGCGGGCTATCGGTGGTGCACGGCGACGCCGATACGGATTTGGGCGAATATCCGTCGGGGATTTTCGACACGGTGATTTTGTCGCAAACCATCCAGGCTACGCGCCAGCCGCGCGTCGTGCTGCACGAGCTGCTGCGCATCGGCAGGCATGTGATTGTGTCGTTCCCGAATTTCGGCCATTGGCGTGTGCGCCTGGGCTTGCTGGTTTCCGGCCGAATGCCGGTAACACGGACGCTCGGCCATTCCTGGGACGACACGCCCAACATTCATCTGTGTACCATCGCGGACTTTCTGTCGCTGGTGAATGGGGCGGGCGGCCGGATCGAGCGTGCGGTCGCGCTTACCGGGAACGGGAGATCACGGCGGATTGCGGCAAATGGTTGGGGCGCCAATCTGCTGGCGGAAAGCGCGATCTTCCTCCTGACGGAGCGTTAGAACTTTACGGGCCGGCCACCAGCACTTCCCATGAGCCTGCAAGCCGCGGCGCGCCGCGTCCGCCGCCGGCGGCCGGGTCAGGCTTCGAGGCCATCAGATAGAGGCGTCCGGTATTGGGATCGAGTGTCCCCGTGCGTGAGCCCTGCTGCGTTTCCACCTTCTGCACCAGCGCGGGATGCATCGGATCCGCCAGCGAAATGACATCCATGATGCCGCCGCCGCCGCATGGAATGAAGGCGAGCTTGCGCTGCCGGTCGTAAATCACCGCATCCGGACCGGCGCCGATCGGGATCGAGGCCACTTCCTTCCCGGTGTCTGCCCGCACGATCTTTGCCACACCGTTGCGGCAGGACGAGATCAGCAGTTTTGCATCGGCCGCGTATGCAAGACCGGATGGACTTTCACAACCGGGCATCCTGTATGTGCCAGTCACCTTGCGGGATTTCATGTCAATGACGGCAATCTCCGCCGTTGTTTCGACGTTGTCGAAAATCCGGCCATTTCCGTCCGCCACGGGAAATTCCAGCACGTTCGGCGAAATCATGATGGTGTCCACAATCCTCCGGGCAACCGGATCGACAACCGCCGCATTGCCGCTGTCCTTGTTCAGCACCAGAACCAGCCTGGTCACCGGATCATAAGCCGCTGAATTGGGATTTTTGCCCCCGGACGGCAAATCCCCAAGAACCTTGCCGGTCGCTTTGTCGAGAATGCGTATGATGCTTTTGCCGCCTTGGGTCAGGACAAGAAGATTGGAGCCGGGGACCGGAAGCGCGATGTGATTGCTTTCACCATTGGCAAATTGTGAAACGGCCCCGGTCCGGGGATCGATCACGGTCGTGAAATTCCCGCGCGGCATATAGATTCTGTCCGCCGCCGGATCGAAGGTGGCGTAATCAAAACCGCCATCAGGCACTCTGATGCGCTGAATGATTTTGTAATTCGTTTGTTCGGCGGCCGGCGCGGCAGATGACCACGCCAGAATGGCCAGCGCGCCCAGGCAGGCGTAAAATCTATCCATGATGTTCTTTCTCCGTTTGCTTAAGCGCGAGTGCTGCGAACAATGATGATCAGATGATCCGCGTCAACTGCGGCTCGGTAGAGGGACCGTTGCCGCAGCAGAACCAGCGGCAATGCTTTGTCCCGGTTCAGTGGATTCTTCCCGCGGCAGCAAATGCTTCGGCAAATACCGGGCATTTGCAATCAGCGTGGGAATGACCGCGCTGCCGACTACCGCAGCGACAAGCGCGGAATACTGCGCCTGATCGATGATGCGATGCGACAGACCGAACAAAGAAGAAATGGTTCCGAATGTCAGGCCGGTGGACATCAGAAGCGTGGTGTACATCGCCTCCGGCTGTGGCGTGCGGAAGGCTTTCGTGACCGGATAAACCCCGGCGATCTTGCATGCGACCTTGACGCCCAACATCAGAAGAAAGGCAAATGGCGCCGCGATCAGAGCGGGAATGGACACAAAAGAGCCGGCGCGAATGAAATAGAAGGGCGTGAGCAGCCCAAACGTCAGGGTACGGAGCCTGCGCACCAACGGATGGTCTTTCCCCACCGAACCTGCAAGCACCATGCCGATGATGTAGGCGGGCAGCACCGCCTCGCTATCCGCCCAGGTGGCAAGTGCGCCCATGCCAAACAGTGTGAAGAGAAGAAATTTGGCTTCCAGCTCGGAGGGGCGATTGCCGTACAAGCGGAAGAAGCGCGGTGTCAGCCAGGGCAGGATGACGAAAACCACGACACCGGCAAGCACGAAAATCGCGGTCTTGTACGTGAAGGGGGCGAAGATCAGCCCCAATGCCAGAACGGTACCAAGATCATTGATGAAACATGCCGCGAGGACAGTCTTGCCGTAATCCGTGCGGTTCAATCCGAATTCCAGCATCACCGCATAGACGACTGCGACCGAAGTCGTGGACATGGCGACGCCCGCGAGCCAGCTCGGCATGACCTGCCACCCGAGCAAAAAGTGAGCGCCG
>JANWHR010000104.1 GCA_025450355.1 Micropepsaceae bacterium | reverse complement strand
TCTGTAGTTTTGTGCCTGGTAAGCGTAGGCAGGACCCTGTGGAGTATTATCCGTCCACAGATTGCTTGCACAATCGTAGGTCCAGGTCGATAGCTGTGTCCAGGGATAGCGCGCCTGATACTCGGGCCGGGTGACCGGCTGCTGATCGGCCCCAGCGATATCGGCCTCGAGCAGGAGAAGGCGCTGGCCGCCAGGGCGGTCGCGGGGCTGCGCAAAACAGGTTTCGTTTACGGAACCAAGCCGGCTGGACTGACCAAGCCGGTGCTGGCCAAGCTGGGTCCCAATCCAGGGCAGCGGTCAGGATGAACCTTTCCCCGCCCAATAGATCGTCGATTCTTCGGCATCTTTCGGAAAATCTATGTTCAACGAGGGTGAGAACAGGAGGAGCTCGGCCTGACTCGCCTTCCGAAGCATCTGCGCATCGTCCACGGTGGGGACCGGAATGTATTTGGTGTATTGCGGGTCGTTGCCGTGCTCCCAATCCACCCATTCGTAAAACTCAAAGAAATAGAGTTGCCCGCACTCGCGGCACTTGAGCAGGTATCGCCAGAGATGGCTCTCATGCGCGTAGGTATCGATCAGTTCAAAGCCCTCCTTCATCGGCGCGGCGCGCACAAGCTCGGGATTGTTCCAATAGACGCACTGCGTCGGCTTGGGGAAGCGACGTTGCATCGTGTTGGCTACGGCTGCTGCGGCTGGAACTTTGGGACGAGATCGAGCAGCTTTCATAATGCGTGACGCCCAGGGCGTTCGCCTGAAAACATATACAACCATCGCCACGGCCGACGCAGTCGCCAGGACGGTGCCGATATTCATGAGCATGGGCCTCCTGCGTGTCCGCGACGTTAGGGCTTTTTCCCATCGGCCCGAACGAAGGGCACCACGACCTGCGGCGGTATTATCAATTCATTCCCGGCTTTGGAGTCTTTGGCGGTCGCGTACGGAGGCTCCTTTTGAATTGTGAACGTCCCGTCAGGGTTATGGATGATCATGGGCTTGCCGGCGGATTTGCTGGAGGCATCAGCGGACGCAGCGGATTTCGGCGCCGGCGGATCATCAGCGGCCATGACCGTAACCGAATTCGCGAACGGCGTAGCCGCCGATAGCAAGGCGGCCACCAAAACTCCGTTCAACTGGCTCATAAGAATCTCCCGGTGCATGGTATGAGGCCCGCGCAAGTCCGATAGGGAACCTTACGCCTAAGCTTTGGCTGAAAGAAACGATATGGAATCAGCCCAAAGGGCACGCTGCCGCTCGAGCGCGGCAGGGGGCCGCCCGATGATGCCGGCCCGCGCTCATACCATCATGGGTCATGGCGTAACCTCGTGCTCATCATCGTCAGGCGCGGCCCGCGGTTATGCCACGCGCACTGGCCCCCCACGACCCTTCCTTCGAGCAAAAAATGGCGAGGGCTGAAGACATCATCAGCCGCTACCGGAATACGCTCCACGTCCTCGCGCGATGAAAGAGCCGATCTGGCTCGACGTGCCGGACGCATTGACGCTGCATGACCGATTGCTGGCGCTCGACGGCGGCGCGTCAGGGTTGCGTGATGAGGGCTTGCTGAAATCGGCGCTTGCCCGGCTGCAGCAGCACTTCGCTTACACGCGCGCTGCTACCGGCATCACGCAGCTTGCCGCCCTCTGCACGGCGGGTATCGTCCGGAACCACCCTTTCGTCGACGGCAACAACCGGACGGGTTTCGTGTTCGGAATTCTGTTCCTGGAACTCAACGGCTACAGCTTCACGGCCAGCGAGGAAGATGCGGCGAACGCAGTTGTGGCGCTCGCGGATGGTGGTATCGACGAGAGCGGATATGCCGAGTTCCTCAACGAGCACATCAGGGCGCGTGGCGCGGGTTCTACGCCATAAGCGCGACACGCTGACCGGCGACGTCCTGGCGCCGTTCATTGTTGTAGCGTTTTGTCGCCTTGTTCGGATTGCGGGGCGCCGGCCCCCTCCGTCGCGCTGCGCGCGCCACATCCCCCACAAGCGGGGGAAGTGAGGGTCACAGGCTGGGCCGGTTGTTCCAGCCGGTCTGGCGTTCCAATGCACGCATCAGCGCCAGTGCAATGTGGTCGGCCCAGGGCGGGGCTGCGATCTGCACGCCAACCGGAAGTCCGGCGCTGCCGACATCCGTTCTGGCGGCAGCCCGTTCCACGATATCGCGCGATGGCTTTCGCCCGTTCTCTTCACCGGGCTGCACCACGGTCACCGGCACGACACCGGCCGGATAGCCGAGAACGTTGTAGAGGAGGGTATTGGCCCCGGCTGTTCCGAGGTCTTTTGCGGCCCCGTGAGGAAATGCGGGCAGCGCACAAACCGGGCCCAGGACTGCATGGACTGGTCCACCCGCTGCGGTCTGCATGGCGCGCGCGAAACGCGTTCTGTAATCTTCGAGTTGTTGGATGAGGCGCCAGTAAGCATCGACGTCCGAGAAACCAAAATGCCGGGTGAATTCGGCCAGGGTTTTTTGTCCGGCAATGCGAAGCAGCATCCGCAGAATTGCCAAAACCTGTGGTGAGCGCCCGCCGATCATCATCAGCGGTTTGATCGCGGGATCGATCCGGCTTTTTCCGAGCGCGCGTTTCAGTCCCGCGCCGCGATCGGCGGAAAAAATCCCAAACAGCAGATGAAAGGCCTCGGGGATGTCCGGCGGTTGCCACGGCGTGACTGCGATGCCCGCCGTCTGCAATGCCGCGGCCGCTTCGGCCACCGCGCGCCGGACCGCCGGTGATGAGCGCATCACGCCATCTTCGCTGTAGAAGCCAACGCGGAATTCGTTCAGCCGAACGGATTCAACATCCTCGAGCGGTGTGCCGCTACCGAGTTCGGGCCGGCCGCCACCATCAATCGCGCGAAGACCCGCCACGACATCGCTGACTTCGCGCGCCAGGATACCAATCTGATTGGCGATTGCCAGCTGGCCGATGGGATTGCTGAACGGTGCAGTACAGGGACACCGGCCGGCTGTGGGTTTGAATCCAACGATGCCGCAAAAGCCCGCCGGGTATCGCGAGCTGCCACCAATGTCCGTGCCCAGGCCGAGCACCGACCCGCCCGCGGCGATGATGGCGCCTTCTCCACCCGATGAACCGCCACAGGTCCGATCCGGATTCCACGGATTGTTGGTCCGGCCATAGACCGGATTGTCGCTTTCGATCGTAATCAGAAGCTGCGAATCATTGGTCTTGCCGAGCACAATGGCGCCGGCCGCACGGAGGCGCGCCACATGCGGTTCGTCGGCGGACGCAAGGACATTTGCGCGCGTCGTGATTCCGAAGGTGGACGGAGTGCCTGCCAGATCAAGGCATTCCTTGATCGTGACCGGCACGCCCGCCAGTGACGGCAGCATTTCGTGCGCCATCCGTTTGGCATCCACCTCCGTGGCCTCTCGCCGCGCTGCGTCGAACCGCTGAACCACCACCGCATTGAGTTTCGGATTGACGGCCTGAATCCGGCCGATATGTGCGTCCACGACCTCACGCGCAGACAGTTCGCCGGATGCGATCAGGCGCGCCAGTTCCTGCGCCGGGCGAAACCACAGCGGGCGATTGTTGACGGCTGGTGCGGATGGCATCCGGGAGAATCCCCTAATACACTCCGGGAATCAGGCGCGATGTCCGTTTACGGTAGGCGTCATACTCGGCGCCGAACTGGCTGGCCAGCAGCCGCTCCTCGGCCCTGATCCGGCCCATGATGATCGGCACGAACAATGCGGCAATGATGAGCCCTACCCCTGAGCGGAACACCAGCACCCAGCCAAATGTCGTCATTAGCAGGCCGAGATAGCTCGGATGCCGGATCGTCGCATAGATGCCGGTCGTCATGAGCCGGTGCTCCTTCTGGATCGCGACGAGGCCGCTGAAGCGCTTTCCCAGCACGAAGACGGGCAACAGGCGGAGCGTGCCGCCGATTGCACCAAGCGCAACCCCGATCCAGCGCGTTGCCTCGCCATCCAAAGTCCAGAAGCCGATCCGGTCGGTGTAGGCCGGGACATAGGCCAGCGCGATGCTCAGCCCGGTGATCGTCCAGAGGACCCAGCGATTGCCGCGGTCTTCGCGCTCACCGGGGTTCAGATTGCCCTGCGTGAACATGGAGGCGCCGAGCAGGAGAACGAAGATCACCACCAGCGCAATGAAGGCGGGATGGGCAAAAAATGCGTCAAATCCTCCCCAGCCCAGCACGGCAAGACCAATAAACAGAGCCGTCGTGACGACCGCCACGAATGCCATCAAGAGGTGTTTGCCGGCCATCGAGTGCCCCCCCAAAGGCGAACTCCTGCAGTCATGCTATCAGATTGCTGGCGGGCACTTTGCCGGTGAAAAAATTACAGGCTTCAGGCCGTAACTTCAGGGTCATGTCAAAGGGGGACGGCATCGGTGGCGCGCAAAGGACTGTTTTTTCTTTCGCCGATCATGCCCGACGAACGAGGGAACGGTCTGGCGATGCGGGCCGGCGTCGCGCTTCATGCCCTGTCGCGCTGGTTCGATGTTCATCTTGGCGTCGTGCCGGTCGCAGGGGGAGCCGATACGCCATCGCCCCTGGCGCGGCGATGCGCCGTGTCGGTTCGCTCGCTGCCGCTCGCCGGAAATCTCGATCCGCATTTTGGTTTGATTGAACGGATCGTGGACCCGGAGGCGCGCCGGCGCGCGCGCATTTCGTACCCAAAACCATTTTTAAGCCGGTTCTGCACGGGCCAAAGCGCATCTGTGATTGCCGGATGGTGCAGAGACAGCGACATGTCGCTGATCTACGTCATGCGCCTTTACCTCGCGCCACTCGCGAGAAATCTTGCGGCAGAATTCCGCGTCCTCGATCTGGATGAGGACGATGTCACGACGCATCGCGGAATCGCGGATCTCCATCGCCGCGCCGGGAATGGCGCAGGTGCTGAGTGCAACGATGCGGAAGCAGCAAAATATGAAACGTTTTTGATGCAGAGCCTCACAGGTTTTCATCGGGTGCTCGTCAGCTCAGGGGCGGAGGCGGACCGCATAAGGCGGCGTGCACCGGAAGCTGCGATTTCGGTTGTCCCGAATGCAGCGCCCGTCACGGCACAGTTTGCACGGCGGGAGGTCAGACCGGACCGGGTGCTGCGGCTGATCTTCGTTGGCAATCTTGGCTATGCGCCGAATGAAGACGCGGCAAGCTTTCTCTGTCGTGAAATTCTGCCACGGTTGCGTGCGAAGTCATCGCGTCCGGTGCGGGCCTTGATCGCCGGCGCAGGCACATCGGCGTCGCTCGCCAGTATAGCCGCCGCTGCGGATGTCGAACTCACCGGTGCGGTGCGCGATCTCGGGCCGCTTTACGCCGGAAGCGATATTGCGGTGGCTCCGATTCGCGGGGGTGGCGGCACGCGCATCAAGATACTCGAAGCATTCGCATCCGGTGTACCCGTGGTCGCGACGCCGGCGGGAATTGAGGGGATCGCCGCGCGGGACGGCGAGCACGTCCTGATCGCCGATGATGCCGGCGCATTCGCTCACGCCTGCCTGTCACTGGCCAACGATCCGGCGCGTGCGCAGGACATTGCGGCACGCGCGCGGCAACTTGTCGATACGTTCTATCGTGCCGATGTGGTTGAGGCGGTGCTGCTTGCGAATTGCGAAGCCTGCCGGTAGCGATTTCAGGAAACATCCGCCGAGGTGAGCTGTGGAGGACATCTTCGCGCCCAATGATCCGGGCTGGCATCCCAGGGCCGCAGAGGGCCTCGAAACCCACGAGGTGGCGGATGGTTATATCATTTATCAACGTGATCGCGATCACGTGCATTATCTCAATCAAACCGCGGTGATTGTGCTCGCGCTCTGTACCGGAAAGAATTGCGCCACGGAGATGCCGGAGTTGTTGCGGTCGGCGTTTGGCCTGGCATCGGCGCCGGTTGCGGAGACGCGCGACTGCCTCGAACGGCTGGTCGAGGAGGGGCTGATTTGTTAGTGGCTCATTGCGGCGGGCGCCGCGATCCTTGCCATTCGGAATGATCCCGGTTAATCGTGGAAGGGATTATTTGGGGGAGTGCGAGCGATGCCCGACGGCGAACACGGTCAGGAAATCATGAACCTTGTCGATGAGGCGAAGCGGTCATCTGTCGGTCGCCTGTTGAATGAAGCGCCGTTCGTCGCACCGGTTGTCGCGTCGTTCCGGATGAGCGACCTCGGCCTCGATGAGGCACAGGTCCAGACCTACTCGTCCAACGTCTGAGCGGTCTGTGAGCGTGGCGTGAGCGCCGCGCAACCACGGATTTCAGCCACACTCATTGTCCGCGATGAGGAGCCTGTGCTGGGCGCCTGCCTGGCATCGCTTCAGGGCGTGGCTGACGAGATCATTGTCGTTGACACCGGGTCCGGCGATCGCACCGTCGAATTGGCCGCCGGTTATGGCGCCAGGATTTTCCGCTTCGCCTGGCGCGATGACTTTTCGGCTGCGCGGAATTTTGCCATCGAACAGGCTTCCTGCCCCTGGATTCTTTACGTCGATGCCGATGAGCGCGTGCGCGATGGTGATCGGGATTCTGTGCGGGCGGCCCTGAGCGCGCCGAATGCCGTGGCTGCCCGTGTTCGCTTCCATCCGCGCACCGGTTACACCGCCTATCGCGAGTACCGGTTCTACCGCCGCGATCCGCGCCTGCGTTTTGACGGCGTTGTGCACGAGACCATGCTGCCCGGCATCAACCGGCTGGTTGCCACCGGTGATGCCACGGTCATCGATTGCGATCTGACCATCGATCATATCGGCTATGATGGTCCGCAGACACACAAGGCGGAACGGTATCGCCGCCTGCTGTCGCGGGCGATCGCGGCGAATCCGGGGCGCGTTTATCTGTGGTGGCATCTTGGCTGTGTTTATCGCGAGCTCGGGCAGATTGAGCAGGCCGGGGAGTATTGGCGCCACGGGCTTGAGCTGGCGCGCAGTTCCGGCCCTCGCACTGGTGACGATTGCCTGTGCCACATCGAACTGATCAAACTCGAGCTTGCGCGTGGAGGAGACGCCGCGGCGCTGATCGGGGAGGGGCGTCGCTTCAGGCCGGACAATCATCTGCTGCAATGGCTGGAGGCGAAATCGCTGCTGCGGCGCGGACGGTTCGCGGATGCAGTAAAGCTGTTCGGCGCGCTTGCGGAAATCGATGCGGACTCGCTCGTGGCCGAGAATGCGTACGACAAGCGAATCTTCGGCACTTGCGCGGCGGAGCAGGCCGCCAACTGTGCGTTTCGGGCCGGCGATTACGGCGAAGCGGCGCGATGGTATGGCATCCTGGAACGGGCAATGCCCGGGACAGCCGAATTTCGCACGAAACGGCGGTTCGCCGAACTGCGGGGACTGGATGCCTATCCCGGTGGCGCAAAAAATCCACCGAGCCAGCGGTCGAATTCAAAATCTGCGTAACGCTGATTGGCGTTGCCGGGGGTCAGCGTAATTTCACCAAATTTCATGGCTTGAACCCGGTCGGAATAGAGGTCGATCCGGGCGTATTCGAGTCCCTCCGCGATGCGTTCGGCGCCAGCAATCAGCGCAGCAAGGTTTTCCGGCCGCGGAAATTCCGCGGAATCGTAATCACGCATGCCAGTTGGCAGGTGGGTCCAGTCCGGCGCGTACTGCCCGAGCCGAACCTTGACAAAGCGGCCGGTGACGACATTGATGAGACGCGCTTTGCCGTAAAAGCAATGGACCTTGAAATCGTCCATGGGTTGATTGTCGCCCTGGCTGTTGAACGCCTCCAGAAACAGCGTGGGCTTGAATGTGCTGTAGTGCCACTCGCCGGTGTTGTAGCCAAAACGCGAATCGAGCCATTCGCGCGTTTTGGCCTGGATTTCATCCCGGCGGGTCGCGAGGTCTTGCGGCAGGTCCAGGAAGAGATTCATGAAACAGCCGTGGTTGGCTTTCAGGACAAAGCGTCCGGCCGGCAGATTTGCGGCGTAGAGATCTTCAGCCCGGTTGCCGATCCAGACCACAGGCGTCAGCGCGTCATCACCCAAACGGTTGCGCACACGGTTGCGCGCATAAAGCTTGTCGGCAAGCGATGGCATTGGGAACGGCGCGAAAAACTTGCGCGCGAAGATATGTTCGTTGAAGCTGGTGGGGGATGCGAGATGCGGCAGATAGCCATGCGTATTCTTGAAACGCTGCGCGCTATACACAAGGGCCGAGATGAGGTCCGTTGCATTGTAGAAGTCAACGCCTCGCATCATGTTGGCGGGCGGAGGTCCGAGCACCCATTTGTTGCTGACCATGAGAGGCGCAAGCTGCCCAACCATATGCAGAATGGTCTGTGGGTCGATCACCAGATTGTCCGCCATCGGTAGCTCATCCTGCGCGGAGGGTTCGAGACTCGTGCGTACCAGTAACACGATCAGCCGCGCGTGATTCCCGGCATCTTCCACTTTGTGTACGGATTCCGGCCGCAGACGGAGCCATTTCCCCTGCTCCACTTTCTCTGCATCCGCTCCTGCATCGAGGTGAACCGGCCACAACAAGTGATGGTCCACTGTGCCGCGCGGCCCTGGGGGATGTGGTGGGACCGGCTCAAGGACAACATTGTGGTCACTGACGCGGTATCGGCTCCTGAAGTTGAGGCGCATGAATATGACGGCCGCGTCCCCGGCATTTATCGCTATGCGCACCACGCGGATTTTGCCCGGCTGGGTGTGCTGGTCCGGTACGGTGGAATCTATGCCGATATCGATACGATTTTTGTCCGCCGTTTTCCGGACGCGCTGCGCGCCTGTCCGTTTGTCGCCGGCCGCGAGAGCGACCTTCGCGGTCAGGCATCTCTGGGCAACGCAATTCTGGCCGCTGAACCAGGCGCGCGGTTTGCGCAGCGTTGGCGCGACGCAATGCCGGCGGCCCTCGATGGCTGGAGCGATCACTCGACGCTCCTTCCTGCACGTCTTGCTGCTTTTTACCCGGCCGAAGTGCATGTGGCGCCGGCGGAGACGTTTTATCCTTTCGGTTACGCTCCGCTCGATCTGCTGCGTTTGCTTCAGACGGATGAACCCGTGCCGCCGGAAACGGTCAGCGTTCACCTTTGGGAGCACCTCTGGAGGGACGCGCAGCGTACCGATTATTCGAGATTCCACCTTGGTCTGGTGACGGCACAGAATATTCGGGGAATCGACACCACGCTGTTCCGGTTGCTGCGCCCGTTCCTGCCGGATGACGCAACGTGAGCCCGTCACCTTCCGGTGTCGTGTTCGCCGGCCTGTTGCCAGGGACCGGTTACGGCAATGCAACCCGTGACTATCTGGCGCTGCTCCACGCCATGGGTGTGCCGGTTCAGTGGATTCCGCTGCAATTGGGGTCTTTGGCGTGGGGGCCCCGCTACTGGGCCGCGCCGCCATGCGCTCCCCTTCCGTCTGCTGTCGCCAACGCCGCACTCGCAGACAAACGCGTCGAACCCCGGGTCGCTTTGTTCCATACGCCGCGGGAGTTCTGGGTAAAACTCTGCGCCAGCCATCCCGCCCCACGTCGGCTCGCCTGTACGACGTTTGAACAAACAGTGCTACCGGGGAAGACCGTTGCCATGCTCAATGGTTTCGACGGCGTCATCGTGCCATCGCAGTTCAATCTCGACAGTTTTCGCGCGTCGGGAGTCTCGACGCCCATTTGGGTTGTTCCCCACGTCGTCGAGCCGGCGGTTGCCGGCCGTGCGCGGCCGGGCAGGGAAGTGACGCGAGCACGCTACGGAATCGGGCCTGACACTTTCGTTGTCTGCGTCATCGGGCCGTGGCAGACCCGCAAGGCGATCCCATCCTGTATTGAGGCGTTTCTCCGTGCCTTCGGCCCCGGTGAGGACGTCCTGCTCGTCGTGAAGACCAGCGGCCGCGATTATGTTGCGGGCGTTCCGGCATCGCAGTCGTTGGCCCTCCTTCTTGGCCGGCGCCATCGCGTTCCCAGAGTCCGGTTGATCAGCAAAGATTTGCCCGATGTGGAGCTGACGGCGCTGCTTCACGGATGCGATTGCTCCCTTTCCCTGAGCCGGGGCGAGGGTTTCGGACTGACGATTGCGGAAGCCATCGCCGAAGGAATACCGGCCGTCGTGACCGGCTGGGGCGCACCACGGGAATTTCTCGGCGCGGGTTATCCGCTATTTGTCGATTACAGGATGGCCGATGTGGCATCCGAACCCTCGGACGGTTGGGCCGAGACCACAGGCGAATGGGCCATGGCCGATATTGAACACGCGGCGTTGCTGTTGCGGTGGGTGCGGGATCATCGCGATGCTGCGAACGATGCGGTTGCCGCTGCCCGGCGGCAGCTCGCAAATAGCTGTGCACGAAGCGTGGCCGGACCGCGTCTGCTCGAAGCTCTCGGCCTCACCGGAAGCGCCAGCCTGATCCGGCCTGTCGCCTGACCCGATCAAGGGATCAGGCCTGACTGTCGCGTGCGCTGTCGGCCCCCGGCATTTCGGTCAGTCCTCCATCGACCACAATCTCTGTACCGGTGATGAAGCCTGATTGGGGCGCAGCCAGGAACAAAACCGCCTGCGCGACTTCTTCCGCGGTACCCATTCGGCCAAGTGGAACCCGCCTTGCGGCGCGCTGCCTTACCGCCATTGCGAGACCGGAATCGCTGAAGGTTCGACTCCACATGGGCGTCTCAATCGATCCGGGGCTGACGACATTGACGCGGATTCCGCGGGGCGCCAGCTCGGTTGCGAAGTTGCGCGCAAATGCCCGAACGGCCGCCTTGCTTCCGGAATAAAGCGAAGCGCCTGCGCGGCCCATTTGCGGCGCAATCGAAGCATT
>JANWHR010000103.1 GCA_025450355.1 Micropepsaceae bacterium | reverse complement strand
GCGCTTGAGAATGACGTTGATGACACCGGCGATGGCATCGGACCCGTAAGTCGCAGAAGCTCCGTCTGCCAGCACATCGACGCGGTCCACGGCCAGCTCGGGGATAATCGAAGGGTCAATGACACAAAGCCCGTCGGCCTGCGGTGGAAAGCGGACGCCATCGACCATCAAGAGGGAACGCGGCCCCGTGGCGTCCAGCCCACGGATATTTACCTCGATGTTGCGCTCCTGGTTTCCGCCCGAATCGACCGCAGCCGGGCCGGGATCGACAACCGCCGAGGGAACCGTGCGAAAAAGGTCGCTGATGGTCGTCGTACCGCTCTGGGTCAAATCCTGCACCCCGAGATTGGTGACCGGGACGCCGATGGCGGCCGTGCCGTGAATCAGCGATCCGGTGACCAGCACCTGCTCCGGCGCCATCGCCGTTGCAGCCTGGGCCATCTGCTGGGCATGAGCGGAGATTGCATTGGACAAAACGAATAACGACGCGGACCCCATCAGGGCCGCGAACCGGGACGTGGCCGGATTCATATTCCCTCCATGCGTGCCGTCATGGCACTGGCTTGAAATTCCCCCAATCCGATACCGCGTGCAGGCGGCGGAACGGACCGTTTTACTCTTTGTACAGACGGATCGCCCGGAATGCCCCGGCCCAGTCCCCGGCGTCCGCACCCGAGATGATTCGGGTTCCTCGAAGTTACCGGCACAAGCTTACGGCTGCCTGACCACCACGCCAGCGCGCTGGCCGGTGCGGCATTTCCGCAACAGTCTGATTGGCAAAATATTCAGTGTGCAGACTTTTTAGCCGGGGCGGCGCAACGGTTGTGTGCGGCCAAGGCACGCCGCATCATGGTTGTCCCCGAGGTTGCCCTCAAAAATCCGGGCTTGTGGTCTGCGGAATCGGCAATGCGCCCGGTCCAAAGAAAGAGACATCATTGTTCTCGGCACAGCTTGCCTCAAGCATCGGGCCAGCCGCGTCGGAGGACGACACCGGATTGAACGGTTCGTGGTTCTCCGCGCGGCCCGGTTCCAGGCGGTGGTAGCGCTGAATGGCGTTCCACGGCGTGGTGAATGCGCCCGCATCGTCAACCTGCACATCCACTTCCAGAACATCGCCATTCTGGATCACGTGAAAGCGTTCGGTTACGTGCAGTTGGGACGAGTGCGGCGTCTCAAAATTATCGACTGAGGTTCTGGTATCGATGCCGATGGTGTCCACGATCAGGCTGTCGCCCTGGTAATGACCAATGGATTCACCATACCAGGACGGCGTCACGGGTTCCGAGTGTCCGGCGCCCAGATAAACATGACGCACCTGATGATCGGCCTGCCAGATCATCAGGACTTCCTTCGGGGTCTGAACGAAATAGACGGGCTGTACGGGATAGAGCAGGACGTGAGGCACACCGGCGGGCCAGCAGCTCGCCTGGATCGGGAAGGCGGGCTTGCCGGCCAGGATTTTTTCCCTCCGTTGCCGTAATTGCTCGCGCACCCAGGGCTGCAGGATCGGGCTGTCCAAATCCGGAATGGGAAAGCTCGGCTGCGCACCCTGGGCGCGGAACTCGTCGTTACCGATGCGCGGATAGGCGGGATCGTCGCGAACCGGGCCCGCGCCAGTCCGCGGCGCGATCCAGGCAGGCGCAAAAGCCACCCACCCGACACTCGGGTTCGGAGCGAATTGTGGAGTGTGCGCTTGCTCCGCCGCAGTTGCAGCACCTGCCCAGTAAACACCCGCGATCAGTGCGGCAATCGCCAAACGCGACATCGTCCGGTCTCTCAATGTTGGAAAATTAAGTGTACGGGGTAAGGGATGATTAACCAAGCTGATGGACAGATTCCGGGCAGATTCATATCCTTCCGAACGATTCACCGCTAAAGACTGCATGAGCACCGCGTCCCCCGATCACCCGCAGCCAAGGCCCAAACCCGCCGTTCTCTGCGTGCTGGACGGGTGGGGCTGGCGCGACGACGGCCGCGACAACGCGATCGCCGTGGCGAAGCATCCAAATTTTCGGCGCATGATTGCCGAGTGCCCCCATGCGCTTCTTTCCACCTCCGGGCGGGCGGTGGGGCTACCCGAAGGGCAGATGGGAAATTCCGAGGTGGGCCACGCCAATATCGGCGCCGGCCGTCTCGTGCAACAGGACCTTCCGCGCATCGGTGACGCGATCCGGGAAGGCTCCCTTTCCTCCCGGTCCGCGTTGCAGGAACTGATCCGTGCCGCCTCGGCAAGTGGCGGGGCGGTCCACCTTCTGGGCTTGATGTCGCCAGGCGGTGTGCATTCACATCAGGCGCACATGGCCGCGCTTGCGCGCATACTCACGGGCGCCGGCTTATGCGTTGAGGTCCATGCCTTTCTCGACGGCCGCGATACACCCCCGGACAGCGCGGAAGGGTTTGTCCGCGATTTCCTGAAGGCTGTTGCCGGCCTGCCGAATCTGCGGATCGCCACCGTCAGCGGGCGCTATTACGCGATGGATCGCGACCAAAGGTGGGAGCGCATCGCAAAAGCCTATGCCGCAATCGTTTCGGCGGAAGGCCCGCGCGAACCCGATGCGATTGGCGCGATTCGCAAGTCCCACGCAGGGGGCGCAACGGACGAATTCGTCGTTCCCTCCGTCATCGGGAATTACGCCGGGGTTCGGGATGGCGATGCGTTGCTGTTCGCGAATTTCCGCCCGGATCGCGCGCGGGAGATTTCCACGGCGCTGCTGGATCCTGATTTCGACGGTTTTGCGCGTACGCGTCTGCCAAAATTCAGCGCCGCCGCCGGGATGACCCAATATTCCGAACCGCTCGCGCGCCTGATGACTGCAATTTTCCCGCCGCAGGACGTCGGCGAGACCATCGGTCAGGTTTTTGCCGAACACGGCTTGAGGCAGCTTCGCATCGCCGAAACCGAAAAATACCCCCATGTGACGTTCTTCATGAACGGAGGCCGCGAAATTCAGTTTCCCGGCGAGGAACGCATCCTGATCCCAAGCCCGAAGATCGCCACCTATGATTTGAAACCCGAAATGTCCGCCTATGAGGTGACCGACAGGCTTGTGGAAGCGGTTCGGTCCGGCAAATTCGACCTTATCATTGTCAATTATGCGAACCCCGACATGGTCGGCCATACCGGCGTGATGGCCGCGGCAATCAGGGCCGTCGAGGCTGTGGATTCCTGTTTGGGCCGATTGCGCGAAGCGGTGGAACAGTCGGGCGGCGTTCTGATCGTCACCGCGGATCACGGCAACGTCGAACAGATGACGGATCCCGTGACCGGGGGACCGCACACGGCCCACACGCTACTGGACGTGCCAATCATCGTGGTTAATGCCCGGATCGGGGCATTTCGCCTGCACAACGGAAGATTGGCCGACGTCGCCCCGACCTTGCTCGATCTGACGGGAATCGAAAAGCCGCATCAGATGACAGGGCAATCCCTGATTGAACGCGGCCGGCCCGCGGGGGCCGCAGCATGAACCGAAGCGGCAAATTGTTCTGCGGAACAGCACTTGTCTGCGGGCTGGTTGTTTCGGCTGGCGCGCAGATTCGGGTTGCGCCTCCCGCCGGCACGCTGTCGGACCGGTACCAGCGCGCTGAGAAATCGCTCAGCGATGCCCGCAACAATGCCGCCAGCCTGCTCGCGGAACGGGATCGGCTGACGAATGAACAAGAGCAACTTTCGCAACAGCTGGTTACAAATGCCGCGCGCGTCCAGGAACTCGAACAGGCGACCGGGCAAGCGACCGCCGAACTCGATCGGCTGGCCGAAGAAAAGTCCCGGTCACAACAGGAACTCACGCGTGACCGGCTGGCGCTTGCCCAAACGCTCGCGATGATGCAGCGCCTGCGGCTGGACGAGAAAGCCGGCACGTGGAATGCGCCGGGGCCTGCGTTGCGGGCACGACGCGCAGAACTGCAGGCCGGCGGCGCCCTGAAAGCGCTCTATGGCGCGGCGTCAACGATAGACAAACATTTGAAACAGCTTGCAAATCTGCAACGCGATGCGGTCGAAAAAAACGCCGGTAAACAGCGCGAACAGCAGGCGCTCAGGCAGGCGCGTGACGATCTGGACCGCTTGGTCGAGCAAAGGAGTGCCCGGCAGGCAAGCCTTTCGGGCGCGGTTGACGATATGCAAAAAGTCGTCGATCAGATCGGACGGGAGGCAGGCGGTCTCAAGTCGCTCATAGACCGGATTGCAACCCTTCGGGCTTCTACGATGCCCGCCAACCAGCCGAGGATCAGGACAGTGGGAGCGGCGAACGGCGTGGCGGCCACACTGTTGCGCAGAAGTCTGCACCCGCCGGTGCCTGGTAAATCGATTCCCGGGGATCCCGCCGGACCTGGCGTGACGCCGGGCGCCACAGGGCCCACGGGACTATGGTTTGAGGTTTCCGGACGCACCGAAGCGGTTGCGCCGGCGGATAGCGAAGTTGTGTTTGCAGGCGCTTACCAAAAATTGGGCCAAGTCTTGATCTTGGAATTGGCTGGCGGTTACGATTTGGCGCTGGCTGGTCTGGGTCGCATTGATGTACATGTGGGCGATCTGTTGCTTGCCGGCGAACCAGTCGGGATTCTTCCGGAGGGGAAGGCAGCTCCGCTTTACCTGGAGCTCAGACGCAATGGTAAGGTCGTGGATCCGGCGCCGTGGATGAGCGCCGATATTGGAAAGGCAAAGGGAACATGAAAAAGTTCGCATTCGCCGGAATTGGCGTAGCGGTCGGATTTGTCAGTGCAATTGCTCTGTTTCCTGCCGCACAGGGCGCAACCAATGTTTTATCGGCCTATCGCGAACTCGATCTCTTTGGGGATGCTTTTGAACGCGTCCGCGCCAATTACGTCCGCGAGGTGGACGATTCGGAGTTGATCAACGCCGCCATCAACGGGATGGTGAGTTCGCTCGATCCCCACTCCAGCTACATGGACCCGAAAGAATTCGCCGACATGCAGGTGCAGACCCGCGGTGAATTCGGCGGGCTCGGTCTCGAAGTCACCCAGGAAGATGGGCTGGTGAAGGTCGTGACCGCGATCGATGATACACCGGCCGCACATGCAGGCTTAAAAACCGGCGACTATATCTCTGCGATCGACGGCACCAGCATCCAGGGCATGCCGCTCAACGACGCCGTCGAGCGGATGCGCGGTCCCGAAAATTCCAAAGTGACGCTGACCATTCTGCGCACCGGAGAGAAGAAACCGCTGGAAGTCACGCTGACCCGTGCGGTGATCCGCGTCGAGAGTGTCAAATATGAGAAGAAGGGCGACATCGGCTACATCCGGATTACCTCCTTCAGCGAAAAGACCGATGCGGGCGTCAAGAAAGCGGTCGCCGACCTGAAAAAACAGCTCGGTTCGGGGCTGCGCGGTTACGTGATTGATCTGCGCAATGATCCGGGCGGGCTGTTGGACCAGGCCATCGCCGTCTCCGACGACTGCCTGACGGGTGGCGAAGTTGTTTCGACCCGCGGCCGCAAGCCCGAAGATACACAGCGTTACAACGCCCGGCCGGGGGACATCTCGGATGGCAAACCGATCGTCGTGCTGATCAATGAAGGCACCGCTTCGGCCTCCGAAATCGTCGCCGGCGCTCTGCAGGACCACAAGCGCGCGACCATCGTCGGGGTCACTTCCTTCGGCAAGGGTTCCGTGCAGACGATCATTCCGCTCGGTGGCCAGCATGGCGGCGCGTTGCGCCTGACAACCGCTCGCTATTACACCCCATCCGGCCGCTCGATCCAGGCGACCGGCATCGCGCCCGACATCGCGGTCTCGAATCTGACCGAGAAGGAGCAGGGCGAGGCCGATCAGTTCGCGCAGCGCACGGAGGCATCACTGGCTGGCCATCTCGATGCGGAAGGCGCGCAGCGCAACACCAAAATGCCCACCATCCGGCCGGAAGACGGCAAGAAAATCGATGATTTCCAGCTTGCCTATGCGATGGACCGGTTGGACGGCAAGGTGGTGCCGGCACCCGTGAAGCAGGCCGCCAAATAGATCAAGGGCAATCGCCGTTTGACAAAAGGCCGGGCTCCCCGCCCGGCCTTTTGCTGTCCATGGATCAACTTCTGGGCGCGATGATGTTTGGAAGCAAAGCTGAAACCCTTCCCTTCCGTCCGGCAGTCGGCGCTGTGCTGCTCAACCGCGACGGGCTTGTTTTCACCGGCAAGCGATTCGATCAGACGCAGGAAGCCTGGCAAATGCCGCAAGGCGGAATCGACAATGGCGAAGATGCGCGAACCGCCATTCTGCGCGAACTCGAGGAAGAAATCGGTACACGGAACGTCGCAATCCTGCGGGAGCATCCGGACTGGCTGCTTTATGATCTTCCGGCGCATCTCGTGGGTCTGGTATGGGAAGGAAAGTACCGCGGCCAGCGCCTCAAATGGATGGCCCTGCGGTTTCTGGGCCGCGACAGCGAGATCAATGTCGCCACCGAACATGCCGAATTCTCGGAATGGCGATGGCTGAAAAGCGCCGAGGTGTTGCGACTCGTCGTTCCGTTCAAACGCGAGGTTTACGCGCGTGCGCTCGCGGCGTTTGACGACCTGCTGGCGAAATAAGGGAGTTACTCGTCGCGATAGACGCGTTCGCGGCGTTCGTGGCGTTCCTGCGCTTCGACCGACAGGGTCGCAATGGGACGCGCATCCAGCCTTTTGAGTGAAATCGGCTCGCCGGTTTCCTCGCAAAAGCCGTAGGAACCATCTTCGAGGCGCCGCAGCGCAGAATCGATTTTGGCGATCAGCTTCCGCTGACGGTCGCGCGTGCGCAATTCGAGCTGCCGTTCAGCTTCTGTTGTGGCACGGTCCGCGAGATCCGCGTTCGGGGTCGGTTCCGATTGCAGGTTCTGAATGGTCTCGCGGCTCTCCCGCAGGATGTCTTCCTTCCACGCGGTCAGCTTGCGGCGGAAATATTCGCGCTGCCGGTCATTCATGAACGGCTCTTCGTCATTCGGACGGTAGCCGCGTGGAAGATCGGTCCCCATTAAAACTCCCTGCACCCGGATAACACCGCTCAACTTGTGAGCGGCGCGGTTATAGCGGCGCCATGTGTCTCCGGCAAATGGAAACGCGCCGCGAGCCGCAAGGGTGCAGCGCGGACAAACGTACGCCAGAGCATTTTCCGCCGAAGTGGCTGCCGGTTCGGCGCAGAAAATGCGTCAAACAAATAGCTTAAAGCGCGTTTGCGATTCAAAGGAGCTGAAACGCGCTTTAGGCGCGATGATACGGATGGCCCGCAGCGATCGTCAGAGCGCGATAAATCTGCTCGGCGAGCATTGCGCGGACAAGCAAATGCGGCCAAGTCTGCGCGCCAAAGGCCATGCGCTGCTCTGCGGATGCAAGGAGATCCGGCGAGAGGCCGTCCGGCCCTCCGATCACAAATGCGACATCTCCCCCGCGTTCGTCGCGCAACGCGCAAAGCTGTTTTGCGAACGCTTCACTGCCAAGCGACCGTCCCCCTTCATCGAGCGCGATCCGGTACGCCCCCGCCGGGATCCGCTGAATCAGCTTTTCCGCTTCTTCGCGCCGCCGCGCTTCAGGCGAACCGCGCCGTGACAGATCAATCAGATTGATTTTGAACGCTGTAAAGCCGAGCCGTGGTCCAAGAGCGGTCGCGCGCTTCCAGTAGCCCGAAAAAAGCTTCGCTTCCGGTTCATCGCGCGTGCGCCCGGCGGCAGCCAGCGTCAGGCGCATGGACTAGT
>JANWHR010000102.1 GCA_025450355.1 Micropepsaceae bacterium | reverse complement strand
GCCAGCGGTTTGTCCATGGCGATTCCGCGGATCATCTTGTTCTGCTCGTAAATCCACGTCATCTGGCCGGGAGGCGCGTCGATGATCTGGAAGGGATAGGGCGTCGCGAGAGACCGTGGCAAACCATCCGGCGTGCAATATTTGCGCGCGCGATCGACGATACTGCCGTCCTTCAGCCCCGCCTGGTTCGCCGCATATTTCCTTTTGCCGGCATCATTCAACGGGATATCGCCGCCACCAACGAGATAGGCCTTCATCGATGGATTGTAGGAAGTCGCCCACCACACGCCCGCAAGGGATTGGCCGCCATCCGCCGCTGACACGGCCACGGAGGCCGCCGCGCAGACGACCATCGCGGCCGAAGCCATTAAAGTCCTGATGCGAACCATTTACATTCTCCAGGCGCGATCAGAACCGCGCGTTGGCCCATTTGGCGATGTAATCGAACAGGTTCCGGTCGGAGTTCGAATACTGGCCCGGCGTCTTTTCGCAGGCCTTGCACGGCGTGTAGCCATGCACGGCGCCTTCGATGACGATGTAATCCTTATCCTTCGCCGCCGACAGGTCGTACATCCGCTCCTGGTCCGGGATGAAGTGGAAAGCGCCCATGGCCGCAATCAGCGTCGGGATTTTGATCGACTGAACCGCGCACATCGTAGAATTGTTCGACGAACACCAGTCGATGCCGTTCAGCGAGTTGGTCGATTTCACGGCGTTCGCGCTGAGGAAGGATTTCAGCGTGAACACCTTTGTGCCGCGGTCGAAGGTCCGGTTGGCGCGCGCGTTCTCCGGCTCCGGCACCGCGACGCTGCGGACGACCTCCGTCACGATCGTACCGTCATTCTTCAGCAGCTTTTCGGGACGCGCCGTGCTCATCAGTTCCGGGATGCCGGGATCCATGGTGTTGAGACTGGCGCTGCCGGCGCCGGCACCCGAGAAACCGCCGCCCGGAATGACGAAGATGTCGTCGTCCGGCCAGGTGGATTTGCCGGCCCCGATCAGCGCCATTTTGGCCTCGGCCTTCGCGATCAGGCCGTTCATCACCTGCGACTGCGCGGCGAAATAGCGTGCCTGGAATTCCTTTGAATAGTGCGACGCCCCTTCGGGATTGAAGCCGTTCGCGGGGCTGAACGGATCCAGTGCGGGATCAACCTTGTAGGCCCCGTCCGCGGCCACGCTGATGGATGGATTCAGTCCACGGAGCGATTGCACGCCATTGCCGGGATGAGCATCGGGGAACACGATGCCGTCTGCCGGCTTGAAATCCATGTTGCCGGTTCACTGGATCAGCTTGTCCTGCCCTTTGCACCAGTTGGGTCCGGCTTCGGCCACCGCCTCGTAATAGCTCATCAGCGGCGAGCCGCCGCTATGACCGAGCAGGATCACTTTTGTGATCCCGGGAAGGCTGCGCACATAATCGACGGTCGTCTTCACGTCGAAGGCGATGTCTTCCCAGCGCACGGCGGCTTCATTGTTGACGAAGCGGGTGTTCCAGCACAGCGCGAGGAAGCCGCGTTTGGCGAGCTCCTTGCAGGCGATGTTGTTGAGATTGTTGGCGGTGCGGTGCGAGACCAGAAAGGCGATGTGGGGCGCGGGCCCGCTGTCCGGCTTGTAGAGCGCGGCGCTGACCCGGCCCAGCGGGATGAACTCCGGATGGCTCTGCGCCAGCGCCACGCCGGGCATGGCAATGCTTGCCGCAATCGCCCATTTGCATGCGTGCAACAGCCGCGCAATTCCCATTCTCGCCTCCCATTCTCCAGGCGCTCCGGGCGCCGAAACGTTCACGCTGTATCATGTTCTGTTGTCGAATCTGTCGCAAAAAAGCGCGCCCCGCGAATCGCGGAGCGGGCCTGTGCACCGGAAGCAGCCGTGCCTAAGGCAGAGAGTAGCGGATGCCGATCTTGAAGAAGCGCCCCACCACGTCATAGTTGCTGACATACCACCAGATGATCGGCGGCGACTTGTCGAACACGTTGTCGATGTTGAAATAGACCTGCAAGTCCTGACCATTTGGCTCCTGAATCACGTCATAGGTGAAGGCGAGATTCCAGGTGATGGCAGACGGCCAGATCGCACGGTTGATGCTGAGCGGATTCGAGATGCTGTAATTGGGATCATCGGGTCCGATATTGAATGCGGTACCCTGAAGGAAGCGGATCGGTGAATAGTACCGCATCTGGAGATTGGCCGTGAAGCGATCCAGCAGGTAGGTCAGGTTCACATTCCAGGACCAGCGCGGAGCCTGGAATGAATCGGCAAAATTGGTCCGCGTTACGGTCGTGGAGCCGTTCTTGTTGACGACACTCTGATAGGTGGTCTGCTGATCGATATAGGAGCCAAGCGCCGAAAACTGCAGCGCTCCCGGCGCCCCAACGGTGCTGTCGAGTGGAACGCGCTGACTGATATTGATGTCGTAACCATCCTGGACTTCCGAATTCAAATTGACATCCAGCAGATGGAGATTGGTGATTCCGAAGACGCCGCTGGTGGGCGAAAAGCTGGTTGGACCAAAACCCGGTGCGAAGGCGATCTGATTGCAGAACTCGGGTAACTGTTCCAGCAGGCAGCGGTTGATCACGTCCTGTGCCGCGACCGTGGTGATCTGGCCGGAAATTCTGATCCGGTAGTAATCGACCGACGCGCGGAAGCCGGAAATGATTGGCCCAAAATCGGCGGTGGGCTGGAAGACGATGCCGCCAGTGAGGTTTTGCGAGATTTCCGGCTGCAGGCTGGGGTTGCCGGTGGTCTGAATGTTGCTCACCCGCTGTGAAATTCCGGTGATCGGGTTCTGCAAATTGGTTGCCGACGAAGTCGGCACCACGGACAATTCAGTGAAGTTTGGCGCACGAATATCCTGGGAACGTGTGCCGCGGAGGCGGAGCCAATCGAAGACGTCCCACGTCGCGCCATATTTCCAGGTGTAGACGCCACCAGTGATACTGTAATTTGTGTAGCGGCCGGCGGCGTTCAGATCGATCGCCTTGATGAATGGCAGATCACGAAGAACCGGCACACCGATTTCGCTGAAGGCTTCATAAACCGACTGATTGAGAAAAAACGATCCGGGATTGCGGGTCTGGTAGAGCGCCTCTACCGCTGCGATCGTGCCGCGCTGATCGATGCTGTTATAGCGATAATTGCCGCCGACGGCGAAATCGACCGGTCCGGCCGGAAGATTGAAGAGCGGGCCGTTGAGATCGACCTGCCCCATATATTGGCGCAAATTGGTTTCGGATCCGTCCGGTCCGGTTGGAATGACATTGATGTAATTGACCGAGGCGGCTGACGGAACTCCGAAGGGATTATACGGCACACAACCTGGCGAGGCCTGAGCGGTCAATTGCGCGGCGTTCGCCGGACCATTTCCCGAGTTCACAAATGGCAGAGGGTTGGTTGCAGCCGGGCCGCAGACCGGATTTCCGTTCGCGTCCTTTACGACATAAGCCGCCGAATCGAGATTGGCGCTGACAGGAACATTCAGGAAGGCCTGCCACACGGTCGCGCGGCCGGCACTGCCCTCGGCGTCCCAGTTCCAGTTGCCGAACAGCGAACCCTTCAAGCCAAAGAAAGACTGAATCAGGATGTTCTTATTTTCTGCCGTATTGCCGGTACCCAAACCATCGAGATTTTCTTTGCTGATCTGGATGGCGCCAACTTTGTTGGCTGTCATTGCCGCCTGGATGGGCGCCGGAATAAACGGATTGCCGGAAAGGACTTCGATATTGGTGGGGAACGGCGAGCCCTGCGACGGATCGTTGCTTTCCAGTTCGCCGTAATTCACCATTGCATAGGCGACGATATCGGGCGTGATGTCATATTCAAATCGCGCCAGCCCGGCCCAGCGTTGATAGGGCGGCGAGAGTTGGCGATTGAGGCTGCTCGCCCCATAATTTGCGGTGCTGCCGATCTGGTAAGAGCCGCCGACAATCGAACCAAGCTGGAATGGCATCGGATTGCCACTTTTGTCGAATGTAATACCCCCGATCGTCGTGCCGTTGACATTCTGCGTGAAACCTGTGGCTGCCGGACATGCGACGGCTGCCCTGGTCGCCGGATTCAGACAGGCGGTGATCAGTCCGCCTTGCGTGCCGTTGTCCACTTCCGCGTTGTTGCTGAAGACGTTGAACGGAAGTCCCAGCGCTTTTGCCTCGCCAGCAGGCAGCGAAACCAGAAACGGCTCCTTCCTGCCCCAGGGCCGGGCATACATATTCACAGTATTGAACTGGTTTGCGAATTCCCCGCCGATCACGAAGTGCCCGCGGCCATCGAGCAATGTCGTGCCGTAGGCCGCGCTGAAGAATGACTCATCTTCATCGCCACGCTGCGAAATACCGGCGCGCGCGTCACTCGTGAATCCTTCGAGATGATCCTTGAGAATGAAGTTCACGACGCCGGCCACTGCATCCGACCCATAAGTCGCAGAGGCGCCAGTGGTCACCACTTCGAACCGGTCCAGCAGGCTCTGCGGGATCATGTCGGTGTCGAAATTGTTGGTCGCATTGATTGGTGTTGGCCGCATTCCATCAATCAGAACAAGAGTGTCATTGGAGCCAAGCCCCCGCAGGTTGGGCAGACTCTGAGCCGCCGCGACAATGCCATTGGTGTTGCGCGTCAAACCGCTACCGGGTTGGGCGAACGGAAGCTCCTCAATCAGGGTGCCAATGCCGGTCAGCGCGCGGGTCTCGACCTGCACTTCGCTGACCTGGGTCACGGGCGTTGGAGCGGCGAAATTTGCCGCACCCAAAAGAGAGCCGGTGATGAGCACCTGCTCTGGCACGGTCATCGTCGCCGGCCCGGGCATCTGTGACCAGGCGGCATGGCTACTCAGAAGCGCCAATGCGGATGCACTGACGTACAGCGACGCGTGACGTGACATCGTCATGGTTCCCCCCAATCTTGCAGTGTCAAACTTCCCTTGTGCGCGGCCGGCGCGCAAAATCCCTCACTGAGCGCAGTTTATTGGAACGGCTTGTGAACGCCAATCCTCCAGAGTCGCCGGCTGCACACGCGTGTTCCACGCACGCATGGCAAATCACGTCTCTGGCACATTGTGCGACAGACGGCACGGTTGTGCGCCGTGCCGGGTACTGCCTAGGGGCGAAGACGCGGCGGGATTGCCGCCACCTGTTCCGGCGTCAGACGCGTCATTGCGCGCACGATGCACTGTTCGGTGATACCGGCGGGATATTGCGATACGCGAAGGTCCCAGTCGATCGGCCGGCAGATTGTATCGCTGCCGCGGAACACGGTGACCAGATGCGCGTCTGGAAACAGCAAGGCACGGCAAGGCGCGCCGAGGTCCAGCCGGTAAAACCGGTTCACGCCAACGCGAATCAAAATCGTGTTCGCATCGGGGGCACGCCACTGCATGAAATCACGGCTGAAAAAACACGCATCCCCGCGATTGCCCTGTTCCGGCTGCGCGCGGACCATCGTCGTGAGCAATACAGCGCTGGTCAGGGCGACAAAAACAGAGTGGCGAATGGACATCTCAAATCAGGCGGCGAGAAGGTTGCGGAGAACGTAAGGAAGGATTCCGCCGTTTTTGAAATAGGCGACTTCATCGACCGTATCGATGCGCGAGATCAGTGGAATTTCCGCCTTTCTGCCATCCGGCCAGGTCACCTGCGCGCGGACCCGCTTGCGCGTTCCGGAGGCTGCCTGCTGCACCGGGATATCGATCACCTCCTGGCCCCGGAAGCCGTAATCATGGCGCGTTTTGCCGTTCTCGAACTCCAGCGGGATGATTCCCATGCCAATCAGATTCGACCGGTGAATGCGCTCGTAACTTTCCGCGATGACCGCGCGCACACCCAACAGGCGCGGTCCCTTTGCGGCCCAGTCGCGTGAAGAACCCGCACCATATTCCTTTCCGGCAATGACGACGGTCGGCGTTCCTGCGGCCTGGTACTGCATCGCGGCGTCATAGATCGGCATCTCGACACCAGATGCATTTCCATCGCGGTAATAGAGCGTATTCCCACCCTCTTTGCCGCCGAGCATTTCATTCTTTATACGGATGTTCGCGAATGTTCCGCGGACCATGACCTCGTGATTTCCACGCCGCGCACCATAGGAATTGAAATCCACCGGATCGACGCCGAGCGAGACCAGATATTTGCCGGCGGGCGAATCCTTCTTGATTGAACCGGCCGGACTGATGTGATCGGTGGTGATGGAATCGCCGAAGATTCCGAGGATACGTCCGCCCGTGACATCCTCGATTCCGCCCGGTTCCCTCGCCATTCCGTCAAAATAGGGCGGGTTCTTCACATAGGTGGAATCCTCCTGCCACTGATAGGTCTGGCCGGAGCCCACCTTCATTTTTTTCCAGAAACTGTCGCCGGTGAACACGTCGGCATAGCGCGAACGGAACATCGCCGCCGTCACGGATTTCCGCACCGTGTCGGCAATCTCCTGGGGCGATGGCCAGATGTCGCGCAGGTACACCGGCTGATTCTTTTTTCCGGTGCCGATCGGTTGCCTGTCGAGATCGATCCGGACGGTTCCTGCGAGCGCAAATGCGACCACCAGCATCGGCGACGCCAGGTAATTGGCGCGGACCTGCGGGTGGACACGCGCCTCGAAATTCCTGTTCCCCGACAGCACTGCGGCGGCAACGAGGTCGCCATCCGTCACTGCTTTTGCCACCGCATCCGGCAGCGGTCCGGAATTGCCAATGCAGGTGGTGCAACCGTAACCGACGAGATCAAAGCCCAGTTTTTTCAGCGGCGCGTCGAGCCCGGAACGGGCGAGATAATCCGTCACCACCTGACTTCCCGGCGCCAGCGATGTTTTCACCCAGGGCTTTACCTTGAGCCCGCGCGCCACCGCATTGCGCGCCATCAGTCCGGCGCCCAGCATGACGTAGGGATTGGAGGTATTGGTGCAGGACGTGATGGCCGCGATCACCACGGCGCCATGGCCAACGCTCGCATCCATTCCCTCTACTTTGATCTGTTTGTCCGCGTCGTCCACTTTGAACGTGTTGGACAGACTGAGAGAGAATTCCTCATTCAATCTCGATAGTGCTACGCGATCCTGCGGCCGCCGCGGTCCCGAGACGCTCGGCTCGACGGTGGCAAGATCCAGATCGAGAACATCGGTAAATGCCGGTTCCTCACGCTTGCTGTCGTGGAACAGGCCCTGCGCCTTCGCATATTTTTCGACCAGCTCGATGTGTGCCGCCTTGCGACCGGTCGCCTTGAGATATCTCAGCGTTTCGGCATCAATGGGAAAGAACCCGCAGGTTGCGCCATATTCCGGCGACATGTTGCCGATGGTGGCGCGGTCTTCCAGCGGCATCTCCGCCAGCCCGGCGCCGAAAAACTCCACGAATTTGGCGACCACGCCGCGTTTGCGCAGCATCTGCGTGACGGTCAAAACCAGATCGGTCGCGGTGCATCCCGGGCGCAGCTTGCCTGAAAACCGCACGCCGATGACTTCGGGAATCACCATGGAAATCGGTTGGCCGAGCATGGCGGCTTCCGCCTCGATCCCGCCGACGCCCCAGCCAAGCACCGACAGGCCGTTGATCATGGTGGTGTGGGAATCGGTGCCGACCAGCGTGTCGGGATAGGCCAGCTCGATCCGGTTTTTTCCCTTGCCCTGCTTGTCCGTCCATACCGTCTTGGCGAGATACTCGAGGTTGACCTGGTGGCAGATTCCCGTTCCCGGCGGTACGACCCGGAAACGCTCGAAGCCCTGCTGGCCCCAGCGCAGAAATGCGTAGCGTTCGCGGTTCCGCTCATATTCGCGGGCCACATTCTTTTTGAACGCATCGCTGCGGGCGAAATAGTCCACTTGGACGGAGTGGTCGATGATGAGATCGACCGGAGCGAGTGGATTGATCTTTTCCAGATCACCTTTCCGTGCCGCCATGGCATCGCGCATCGCTGCAAGGTCAACGACGGCGGGAACCCCGGTGAAGTCCTGCATCAGGACGCGAGCGGGGCGGAAGGCAATTTCGCGGTCGGAGCTGCGGTTTTTGAGCCAATCCGCAACCGCGCGAATGTCATCCGCCGTAACCGTGCGGCCATCTTCGTGGCGCAGCAGATTTTCCAGGAGAATCTTCAGCGAGTTTGGCAGCCGGGAAATCCCGGAAAGTCCGTTCTTCTCGGCGGCCTTGAGGCTGAAATAGCTGTAGCTGCGGTTTCCCGCGTTGAGCTTGCGGCGGCATTTGAATGAATCGAGGCTGGGCACTCCGGTGATCCCCCTGAACGGCGTGGAAATGGGCGGCGGACATATAGAGCAAGTGCCGCGGGCCGTAAAACCTCCTCCATCAAAACGCGGCGATTCCACATTATTGCCCACTTTTGGCGCGTTATGATGCCCCCCGGCAAAGATCATGAATCAGCGTGCTTTATTCGGATTGGCCCTGACCTGCGCAGCCGCTGCGGGACTGGCGGTCCATGCCCAGCCGGATCAACCGGATTCACCATCGCCACTGATCAGCGCCTCGCCCATTCCGCGCGACGGCACCTATATGGCGGGAGATCATGTCACCTTCGTGCTCGATCATGCCGGCGACCAGGTCCGCTTGCGTTTTGCACGCAGCGACGAGGTGTTCTACCTGACCGCCGAGGCTGCCCCGCTGGGCGCGCGGGTACTGAAATATGACACGGGTACTCCGGCGTTGCGGGTCACCGGCTGGGGCGGCGTGACGCTATACACACCGGACGACCCGGCGGGGATTCCGGCGGAATATTCCGATGTCGTGCGCAATGTGGACCCTCCTCCTGTTTCGCCAAAGGACCTAAAGCTCTTCGCGGCAGGGCTGGCGAAAGAGGTGGCGGCGCATACCGACTTCGCGGTCGGGTTTGCCTCGGACTGGGACGATCTCGCGCGATCCGATGCCGTCCGGGCGCTCGCCTGCGCCGCCATGCTCAATGCAAGCTACGCGCTGGAACAGTCTGCGACGGGACCGAAAAGAAACGCCATTGCCGACACGTTGCACGTTGTGCAGGTAATCGAGGGGAATCAGGTGAAGACCACCATCCACCGCGGCGTGTTGACGGTCACGATCGATCCGAAATTGGGCGCATCGGCACGGCCGTCATCGCTTGCCATCGCCCGGACCCTGAGTTCGGCTTTCTAAAAACGGGTTGGGCGCGCCCTTTTCGATCAGTGCCCGAATCCCGGCCGCGACGCCCCGTGCGTCATCCAGCGCATTGTGCATTCGGCCGGTGAAATTCGCGCCGGCCGCTTCGGCAACATCACAAGCGTGCTTGCCCCGCAAATCCAGTCCCTGTTCCAGAAACCACAGGATCGCGTTCCGGTAAGAGGGTACCGGCAGATAACCATCCCAACCATAGAGCCGGAGGTTTTTGGCAAGGACCAGATCGTCCCGGCCATGCGCCCAAATCTCGGCGCCCGCCGCAAAATCGAGAAAGGCCCTGTAGCCGATAATGAAATCAACACCGCGGCGGACCAGGGCCTCGTTGGTGATCCCGGTCAGTTCGGAAAAGAAGGACGACAGCTGAGGGTTTAGCCGCGGAGAGATCAGAACCTCGAATTCATCCGTAACCTGCAGATTGCCGGATGCGAGTTTGACAGCGCCGATCTGGACAATCTCCCTGAACTCGCCGGGACGGCGCCAATCCTGCTGTACCGAT
>JANWHR010000101.1 GCA_025450355.1 Micropepsaceae bacterium | reverse complement strand
TGTACTCGTCTTTGCGTTGCTTGGTTGCTACCTCTTCCAGGGCAATTGGCAGAACCTGGTTTTGGTTCTGGTGATGGGCAGCCTCGGATACCTGTTCAAACGCCACGACTGGCCACGGGCGCCCTTCATCATCGGTGTCATTCTCGGCAAGATCGCGGAAGATTCGCTGCTGAAGGCGCTGGGCATCTGGGGGCCCAGCTTCTTTATACGTCCGATCTCACTGGCGCTGATCGCGCTGATCGTGGCGAGCATCGGTTTTTACCTGTGGCGGGCGCGCAAACCTGGAGTGGTTCCGAGCCATGCTTGAGGGACGTATTCTTGTCAGCGGGATCATGGTGGTGGTGTTCGCCACCGCTGTGCTTCTGTCATTCACCTATGCTCCCGATGCGCGATTCCTGCCGCTGGTGATTGGAATACCCGGACTTCTGTTGTCGGTTGTGCAACTCGTCAAGGAGCTGCGCGACAACCCGGGGGTCGTCATCATCCCGGCGGAGCGGCGCCGGGAAGCCAGAATGTTTGCCTGGTTCATAGGCTTCGTCGCCGGCTTGGTGCTGTTTGGCTTTCTCTATGCCGGCCCGGCGCTGGTTGCGGTTTATTTATATTATTCGGGCCACGAGCGCTGGTACACCGCGCTGGCGGCGGCCTTCGTTACCTGGGCGATCCTGTTCGGGGTATTCGAGCGCTTCCTTGGCCTGCCCTTGTTCGATGGCCTTGCCGTGCAATGGATTTTGGGCTGAGACCTGCCCGCCAACGCTTTGGAGAAAATTGAGCCATGTGTGGTGAACTGGAAGAAGAAGGCGGCCAGGACGAGCTGATCTACAGCCGGTTTGCCGCCCATGCGGATTCCTTCCTCGCCGGGATGAAGGGCCGCAAAAATGCCGATCCGGTGCACGCCCATCTGGACCGCATGTTTCGCGAACTGCTGTCGGCCGCGATCGATCCGAACCGCGCGCCGGATGAGATGAGCGGGTTGCAGCGCGTCGCCATGGAACCGCTGGTGTTTGCGCGGCTGGCGGGCTTCATCGCCGCGCATGCACCGCTGTCGGACGATCCGCTGCGCCGGCTGATCGAGGCGCTGATGCTTGGTTATTCGGAAGGCGAGATCGCGGTCCCGCAGGATCATGAGCACGGTCACGATCATTTCCACGATCACGACCATCATCACCATCACTGAAGCGCGGGCGCGTTATGCCGGAAAACGGTTCGGCATCCCTTGCGGGATGGCAATCGGACATCATCGCCGATCTGGTGAAACGTTTCGGCTTTCCATACATCACGCTTAATCCTGGCGCGTCGTATCGCGGACTGCACGATTCGCTGGTCAATCACAACCGCGATCAGCCCCCGCTGCTGGTTTGTCCGCACGAAAAAATCGCCGTCCAGATCGCCCATGGCTATGCAAAGGCCTGCGGCGAGCCGCTTTGCGTCATCGTGCATAATGTGGTTGGCCTGCTGCATGCCGCGATGGGAATCTATTATGCGTACACCGATCGGGCGCCCGTCTTCGTGATTGGCGCCACCGGACCCATGGATGAAGGCAAGCGCCGCCCGCGCGTGGATTGGGACCACACCGCAAACATTCAGGGCAATGCCGTCCGCGATTACGTGAAATGGGATTATCAGCCGGGTGGCGTCGCGGGGATTCCGGACAGTTTCGCCCGCGCCTGGTCGATCATGATGAGCGAGCCACAGGGTCCGATCTACCTGTGCTATGACGCCGGCATTCAGGAAGCGCCGCTGACGGAAGCCATCCGGTTGCCTGGTGCCGGTTCGGCGAAAAGACCCAGCAAAATCGCGCCCGACATGCAGGCGCTTGACGAAATCGCGGAACGGCTGGTTGCCGCCGAATGGCCGGTCCTGCTGCCGCAATATGTCGGGCGCGTGGCCAGCGGGTTTGGCGACATGGCCGATCTCGCCGAAACGGCGGGCGCCGCGGTTTCGGATGTTCAGTCGCGGCTGAATTTTCCCACGGAACATCCGCTCGACTGCCGGATGAACAAGGAGGTATTCAAACCGGCGGATGTGATAGTTTCACTCGACTGCCGCGATTGGGAACGTCCGACCCATGACAACGACCGGATCAATCGCACTTTGCGGGCGCATTATCCGGAGCACTGCCAATGGTTGGATATCGGCTTTGCCGATATCGAAATCTCGAAATGGGCCACGGGGTACCAGAAATTTCCCGACTGTGCGGTTCGGGTATTGGCCGACACGGAGCTGGCGCTTCCGGCGCTCACCCGCCTCTGCCGCGAGCGCATCTCGAAAGATGCGCGCGCAGCCAATCGCATCCGCGAGCGCAAGGATGCGATTCGAAAGATCCACGAATGCGACCGTGCCCGCTGGCGTGCGGAAGCGCGCGAAGCATGGGATTTGTCGCCGATTTCCCTGCCGCGGCTGGCTCTGGAAGTGTGGGAACAGATCAAGGGCGAAGACTGGGTGCTGACCACCCAGGCTTTCGAGGATTGGGCGCTGAAACTGTGGGAGTTCGACCGGCATTACCGCTGGCCCGGCAAGGCGCTTGGCACCGGTACGCAGATCGGAATGGCAATCGGTGTTGCGCTGGCGCACCGGGGGAAAGGACGTCTGGTCGTTGACTGCCAGACCGATGGCGACCTGATGTTCGACGCGGGCGCGTTATGGTTCGCGGCAAAGCACAAGGTGCCGCTGCTCTGCGTGATGCACAACAACCGCGCCTATTACAACGATTGGGAGCATCAGATCACCATCGCACGTCAGCGCGGGACGCCGGAAGAGCGCGCCTGGATCGGAATGGACATTTCGGGTCCCGCGCCGGATTTCGCCCAGCTGGCGCGCAGCATGGGATGGTACGCCGAGGGGCCGATTGAACAGCCGAAGGACATTGCGCCGGCGCTGAAGCGCGCGATCGAGCGGGTGAAATCGGGCCAGCCGGCGCTGATTGACACGATCACGCAGCATACTGGCTGAGCAGCGCTGCGGGCGAGCAAGGGATCAGGACGATGAAAGTTGGGGTGGTTGGCGTTGGCGAGATGGGGGCGGCGATGGCCGGTCATCTGAAGCGCAAAGGCCATGGTGTTTGCGCCTTCGACACCAATCTCGCCCGGCTCGCTGCCCTTGCTGCCGAAGGCATGACGGTGGTGAGCGGGCTCGAGGAGTTGGCCGGGCAGGGCGACATTTTTCTGGTTATAGTCTCTACGGATGAGCAGTCGCGCACCGTTACCGAGACGCTGGCGCGGTGCGCAAAGCCAGATGCGCTGATCGCCGTGGTCGCGACCAACAGCCCCAACACGATGGTTGAGCTGGCGGCCATTTGCCGTGAGCACGGCAAGCGATTCATCGACGCACCGGTCGTTTCCGGAGCGTCGGGCGCCCGGGAGGGCACGCTGCTGTCGCTTTGCGGCGGGGCGCCAGCCGATGTGGAGTTCGCCACGCCCGCGCTCATGGCCTACAGCCGCAAAGTATTGCGCGTTGGGCCGGTTGGCGCCGGACAATTGGCAAAGGCGTGCAACAACCTGCTGCACTGGGTCCATTGCGTGTCCAATTACGAGGCGCTGCTGCTGGCCAAGCGTTTTGGGGTGGATGCGCAGCACATGCGCGAAGTGCTGCTCGAATGCCCGGCCTTCAATCTCACGCTCAAGCGTTGGGATACGACCAAATTCACGTGGCAGGAAAAAGACATGGACGTAACCATGGATCTCGCCCAACAGGCCGGGCTTGCGCTGCCGCTGGCAGGACTGACCGATCAACTTGTCAAGCTGTTGTCGGCGGCCGATGTGAAGGCGCTGTTATATGGCGAAAAATGCAGCTATTTGGGCCGCGGAATTAAACCCATGAACGCTGCCGAAGGCGGATTGGAGCAGTAATGGCGGTCACGGACACATCTGCAGTTGTCGCCGAACAGCTCAGTCCACCGGCGGCGCTGCGAAAGACACAGGCGCTCTGGTGTTACACGATCGCCGGCTGGTCAGGCTTTTACGTCATGCTGGTTGAACTGCTGTCGGGCCGCCTCATCGCGCCCTCTTTCGGCAGCAGCATCTATGTATGGGGCTCGGTGATCTTTGTGTTCATGCTGGGCCTTGCCATTGGTTATCTGTTTGGCGGCATTTTCTCCCGCTACTCCCCAAGCATTGTGCGGTTGTGCGGCATCCTGGCCGCGGCGGCGATCGCGACGCTCCCGACCCTGATGTTCGGGACACAATTTCTCGATTTCATGTTCGACCATATCGCCGATCCGCGCTTTGGCTCGTTGGTGACCTGTCTCGGCCTGTTTCTCGTGCCGACAATTTTCGCCGGAATGGTATCGCCTTATGCCATCCGCATTCTGGTGACGGACCGCGAGAGTTCGGGGCACGACGCCGGATATCTGTATTTTGTCTCGACCATCGGCAGCAGTGTCGGTACGCTGCTGACCGCCTTTTATCTGGTGCTGCTTTTCGCGGTGAATACGATCCTGATGGCCGCGATCGGGATTTCAGTCGCGTTGGGCGGTTTGGGCGCATTGGCGAATTACAGGAAGGTCTGATCCCGTGAAGCGATTCCTGGCTCTTCTGGCTGCTTTCTGCGCCGGCGCTTTTGCAGTCTCCCCGGCGAGCGCGCAGCAACTGCTGCATCAGGAACGTTCATTGTATCGCAACATCTTTGTCACCCAGAATGGCGACGAACGCTGCATGCTGTTTCGCTGGCCCCGCCCGCTCGGCCGCGAATCCTGCAAGCTGCTGCACGAACCGGAAAAGCTGATCTTCGATTACACCCAGATGATGCTGGCCGGGCTGTATCTCGACCCAAATCCCAAACGTATACTGATCATCGGTGAAGGCGGCGGCACGATCCCTTCGGCCCTTCAGGAAATGTTTCCCAACACGCGGCTCGATGTTGTCGAACTGGACAAGGCGGTTGACGGAGTGGCGCGGAATTACTTTGAGTTCAAACCCGGCCCGGATACGCATGTCTTCATCGAAGACGGACGGGTGTATGTGAAAAGGGCCGCGGCGCAAAAGCCGAACTACGACATGGTGTTCCTCGACGCCTTCGAGGCAGACTACATCCCAGAGCACATGCTGACGAAGGAATTCCTCGAGGAAGTCCGCGCCGACATGGCGCCGCGCGGCATCATCATTGCCAACACTTTTTCCGACAGCGCACTCTATGACCATGAATCGGCCACCTATCGCACGGTATTTGGGCCGTTTTTCAATCTGAAGCTCGCGAACCGCATCATTCTTGGCCGGGTTGGCGGGATCATGCAGGATGACCTAGCAGACGCGCGGAAAAACGCCGCGGTTCTGGAGGCACAATTTGCCCGTCGCGGAAGCAGTTCCAATTTCCTGCTGCCGCTGTTCAGCACCGCCGTCGATTGGGATCCGAATTCACGCATTCTGACCGACCAGTATTCGCCGTCCAACCTCCTGAACGCACTCCCCCGCCGGTGAGCGAACCGTCCAATCCGAACGAACAGCCGGGGGCGGGGCATAACCGCGAGCGCCCCGTGGTGTGGGAACGCTGGCAGAAAAAACGCACGTTTGTTCGCGCGCTGGAGGGCACCTACAGCGAACTCACGCGCGACCTGCTGGAACAGCCGCGTGTGCTGTCGTTCCGAGACAAGCCCTGGAAGGGCGGTCCCCAGCATTACAGCAAAACCGGCATCACGCCGGGTTCGACATCGGTCGCGCAGTCGATTGAAACTCATATCGAAGCCTATGGGCCGGGAGCGTTCGGCCAAAAACACGGGCACCTGAACAGCGCGGTGTTCTTTGTGCTGAAGGGCCGGGGTCATGATGTCCACGACGGCCGGCGGATCGACTGGAAAGCGGGCGACATCATGATCGTCGAAACCGGCTGCGTGCATCAGCACTTCAACGACGATCCGGAGCAGGAGGCGGTGCTGCTGGTGTTCAAGGCAAAGCCGCTCTTCCTGTTCATGCATCTGCTGTTTCAGAAGATGGTCCAGTATCCTCCTACAACCCTGCTCGAAGGGCATGAGGACTGGCAGCCGCCGTCCGATCTGTGATGACGGGAGACATCCTTGGCGGCCATTGAATCCACGGCCGGCGAAGTACCGGTTTTCGCCCACGGACGCAGCGTTCAGCTCCGCCTGATCCAGACATTCGCCTGTGCCGGGCTTGGCGCGGCGATCTGGTTCGCGCCACTTCCGCTGCCCCCACACATGAAGGCGGCGTTTGCAATTTCCGCCATGATGATTCTCGCCTGGATGACCGAGGTCATGGAATACGCCTCGGCAGGACTGGTGGGGTTGTTCCTGTTTTGGTTCTTCGGCATCGCCAAACCGGACGTCATCTTCAGTGGTTTCGTCAACGACGCGTCCTGGTTCTACATCGGGGCGGTGTTTCTCGGCACGATGGCGACGAAGACCGGTCTGCCGTTGCGGATTGCGGGCTTTGTCGTCGATCGGGTGGGTCTCAGCTATTCGCGCCTGCTGCTCGGACTCGTGGTCATCTGTTTCCTGTTGACCTTCATTGTGCCGTCCGGCGTTGCGCGCGTGGTCATCATGGCGCCAATCTGCATCGGCATCATCGATCTGTTCGGGGTGGACAGGAACTCGAACATCGCGCGCGGCATGTTCCTGCTCGTGACCTACACTTGCGCCATTTTCGACAAGATGATCATCGCGGGCACGGGCGCGATCACCGCGCGCAATGTCATCGAACGGATTGGCGCCGTGGACGTCACCTATTCGTGGTGGCTGCTGGCGTTTTTTCCCTGCTCGCTGGCAACGATCCTGATTGGTTGGCGCCTGACGCTGTGGCTGTTCCCGCCCGAAATCGCGGGGCTGGAAGGACGCCGGGGCGAAGTGCAGGCGCATTTCCGGAAAGCCGGCGAATGGACTCCGGCCGCAACAAAGGCATCGGTGCTGGTGCTGCTGGCGCTCGGCCTCTGGCTCACGGACTGGCTGCACGGGATTTCGGCGGCAAAAGTGGCGTTGGGCGTCGGCCTGATCGGGCTGTTGCCCTTCGTCGATGTTCTGAATGCGGATGATTTCCGCAAAGCCAACCTGTTGCCTTATTTCTTTGTCGCCGCCGCGCTCGGCATGAGCGAAGTGCTGCGCGATACCGGCGGCCTCAAGGTGTTGACCGATACGTTCCTCGGCGGCATGCAACCGCTGCTGGCGAACCGCCTGGTTGCCGTACCGGTGCTTTACTGGACGGCCTTTGCCTATCACTTCGTGTCGGCGAGCGAGATTTCCATGCTCGCGACCTCGCTGCCGATCCTGATGCAGTTCGCCAAAACCCACGGGCTGGATGCGCTGTGGATCGGTATGGTGTGGACTTTCTCGGCGGGCGGAAAGCTTTTTGCCTATCAGTCTGCGCCGCTGATTGTGGGCTACGCCTATGGCTATTTCCGCCATACGGACATGTTGAAACTCGGCCTGTTGCTGACGCTGGTGGAATTTTTCGCGCTGCTGTTCTGTACCGGGATATTCTGGCCCGTCCTCGGCTTCTGATCTTCGATGGCGCGCATACTGGTTTTGACCCACGAATATGACCAGTTCGCGGAGCGGGGTTACATGGTCAAGGGCTGCTTCGACGCGTGGCGGCGTGCCGGTCACAGCATCCAGGCCGTCTGGGGAATTCCGTGGGGCCTCGAAGCGGACGTGGTCTTCGTCCATGTCGACGTCTCGGTGGTACCCGAAGAATTCACCCGATTTGCCGCGCAGTTTCCGGTCGGGGTGAACCGTAACGCGACCGATATTCGCAAGCACCGCGTGAGCCGCAATTTGCTCCGGCAGGAAGACCATTGGGATGGAGAGGTCATCGTAAAATCCGATCTCAATTTCGGCGGGGAACGGGAACTGCATTACAATCAGATGGCGTTGCAGCGCAGCCGGCTGCCGCCCTACCCGTCGGTCGAAGCCGCTTTCACCTACTCGATTTATTCGTCAATCGCGTCGGTTCCGCAGAATATCTGGGCCGATCCGCGCTATGTCGTGGAGCGATTTCTTCCCGAACGCGATGACAGGGGTTACTGGTTGCGATGTTGGGTGTTCTTTGGCGATGCCGAACGCTGTAACCGGTACTGCTGTCCCGATCCAATCGTGAAGGGAAGAAACATCATCGCCAGGGAACAGATAGCTGTGCCGGACGAGCTGCGCATGGAGCGGGAGCGCCTCGGTTTCGATTACGGCAAGTTCGATTTTGTCCTGCACGATGGTAAGGTGGTTCTGCTTGATGCGAACCGCACGCCGGGCGGAGCCCCAAACATTACCGATCTCGTGCGATCCGGCAGCCAGCATCTCGCCGCGGGGATTGACAGCCTTTTGCGAAGGGGGAAGTGACCGTCGCGCCGACTGGCCCCGATCGTGGCCGCCGCTTTGCCCCGCACTGCTGACGCTGTTTGACCTGGCAATGGGCTTGGGCCGACGAATGCCGTGCCGCCAACCAAGTCCGTCCTCTGACCTATGGCCCAGGGCGGCACGGGGCGAGCCGGTCGCGTGTCACGTTGGCAGGCCAGCTGTCCAGCACCCTGGTGCGATCTCGCGCCAGATCTGCGCTGCACAGGCCCGCGTTCAATCCCGATATCGAGCCACCACCGGCATCGAAGTCGCACCAGGCCATCCGGTATGCCCGCCAGGCATTCTGACTTGCCTCCAACTGTTTCTTTTCCGCCGGGTCGAGATGACATGCGACGTCGTTGTACGACCGCGTCATCTTTTCCTCCTCGATTCGTTCAATCGCCGCCGCGCAGAGGTTCAGTTGCATCTGATTGCCTGCCGTTTGCAGGCACGTCGCCGGGTCCTGATCAGCCGCATCGCTGCCCTGTCCTCCAAGGCAGAGGGTTAAGAACAAAATTGCCGCGGGGATTCTCCGTACAATCATCGAAAGTCCTCCGATTGTACCACTCAGCATACCACGCCCGAGCTTTGGCTGCCCGGCGACCGCATTCTCCGGAATTGGGATTTGTGCTGGGCGCCATGAGCCGGTAGCCTCCCGGCATCGCGAAGAGGTCCCCATGAGCGCCACCGACATAACGGCCGCCATTCCTGCGGCGCCGGTAAAGACCGGACAGGTTTCCGCGTCGTGGCGGCTGATTTTCTCGGTGATCTGCGTCGTCGTGCCGGTCGCGCTCTGGTTCGCGCCGCTTGGCATTCCGCATCCCGCTCAGGGCGCGATGGCGATCTCCAGTTTCATGATTCTCGCCTGGATGACGAACATCATGGATTATGGCGCGGCGGGGTTGATCGGTTGTCTGCTGTTCTGGGCGCTGGGCATCGCCAAAGTCGAGACCGCCTTTTCCGGTTTCGCCAATGACACGCCGTGGTTTCTGTTTGGCGCGATCCTGATCGGGACGGCGGCGAGCAAAACAGGTGTGCCGCAACGCATCGGCTCCTTTGTCGTGTCGCGGGTTGGCACCAGCTATTCGCGCCTGCTCCTCGGCCTGATCGTGACATCGTTCCTGCTGACCTTCTTCGTACCGTCCGGAAATGCGCGCCTTGTGATCATGGCTGCTTTCGCCATCAGCATCATCAACGTGTTTGGAGTTGGACAGGGGTCGAACATCGGCCGCGGAATGTTTCTGGTACTGACCTACACGGCGGCCATCTTCGACAAGATGGTGATCGCAGGGGCTGGCGCCATTACGGCCGTTGGGAACATCACGCGCTTCGGCGGCGTGGAGGTTTCCTATGCCGTGTGGTTCATCGCCTTCCTGCCCTGCGCGTTGCTGACCATTTTCGCCGCCAGGCGCTATGTCCTTTGGGCTTATACGCCCGAGGTCGAAACGATTGGCACCAATATGGCCGAGCTGAAGGCAAGGCTGCGCGGTAATCTGACGTGGACGCCGATGGCCAAAAAGGCGACGGCTCTCAGCCTGCTCGCCATCGCGCTATGGATGACCGATTTCATCCATCACATCCCGCCGTCGGTGATTGCGCTGGCGGTCGCGCTGGTCGCGTTCCTGCCCTTCGTGAACATTCTTGATGTCGAAGATATGCAGCGGACGAACCTGATGCCGGTGTTTTTTGTCGCCGCGGCCCTCTGCATGAGCAATGTGGCGCAGGCGACGGGTGCGCTGAAGCTTCTGACCGATTTTTTCTTCGGTTCGATCACGCCGGTACTCACCAACAAGCTGCTCGCCGTACCGGCACTTTACTGGGGCGGGTTTACCTACCACTTCGCCACCGCCAGCGAAATCTCGATGCTCGCGACATCGCTTCCGGTGCTGATGCAATTCGCCAAAACCCATCATCTTGACCCGCTCTGGATCGGGATGATCTGGTCCTTCTCGGCGGGCGGCAAGCTTTTCGCGTACCAGTCGGCGCCTCTGGTTGTCGGCTACTCCTATGGCTATTTCCGCCACATGGACCTGGTCAAAATTGGCGTCGTGCTGACGGTGATCGAATTCGTCGGGCTTGCGGTCAGCGTGGCGATCTACTGGCCGCTGCTGGGGTTGTAGGTGACCGGCACCGCGCCACCGAAAAGCGCATCGCAGAGCGAACAGCGGCGGCTGAAGCACAATCTCCAGGACGAAGTGGACGGCGCAGCGGTTTACGCCGCCCTGGCCGAAGCGGAACGGGACCCCAATCTGGCGAACATCTACCGGCGGCTCGCCGCGGTGGAACGTGCGCATGCGGATTTCTGGCAAATGCGCCTGGACAGCCAGACCGGGAATCCGACGCGGCTGAAGCCGAGCCTTCGTGCCCGCAGCCTGGGTTGGCTCGCGCGCCGCTTTGGTCCGGCGGTTGTTCTGCCTGCCATGGTCGCGACGGAAGCGCGCGGCAGTTCGCATTATGAAGCGCAGCCCGATGCGGTGGCGCAGGGCATGCCCAAGGACGAGCGTGCGCATGCGCGGATCATCCAGGCGGCATCGTCCACTCCCAAAGGCATGACCGGGCCCGCGCTGGCGCGCCTGGAAGGCCGGCACCGGGGCACGGGGGGAAATGCGTTGCGTGCGGCCGTGCTGGGGGCCAACGACGGGCTAGTATCCAATTTGAGCCTGGTGATGGGGATTGCGGGCGCCAACGCCGGTGGCCGGGCGGTGCTGCTTGCCGGCTTCGCGGGGCTCGTCGCGGGTGCATTTTCCATGGCCATGGGCGAGTGGTTGTCGGTCACAAGCTCACGCGAGCTGTATGAAAGGCAGATCGCAACCGAAGCGGAGGAATTGCGGGAATCTTCCCAGGAAGAGCTCGAAGAACTGGTGCTGATTTATCGCGCAAAGGGGCTATCGGAAGCGGAAGCGCGCTCGCTTGCGGGCCGGCTGCTCAGCCAGAAGGAAATTGCGCTGGATACTCTGGTGCGCGAAGAGCTGGGGATTGATCCCAAGAGACTTGGCGGTTCCGCCTGGGCAGCGGCAGGAACCTCTCTGGTACTCTTCGCAGCCGGCGCGATTTTCCCGGTGCTGCCATGGTTGTTCGACAGCGGCCCCTCCGCAATCATCGGAAGCCTGATCCTGTCCGGAATTGCGTTGGCAACGATCGGCGCCGGCACCTCTTTGTTCACCGGACGCGCGCTGTTGTTCTCGGCTGCGCGACAGCTGGCGATCGGCTATT
>JANWHR010000100.1 GCA_025450355.1 Micropepsaceae bacterium | reverse complement strand
CGCGCTCGGTCGCGGCAGCGATGGCGTGCGACATGAGTTGTCGCAGCCCGTCGGGCGCCATCAGAACACTCAGCGCGGCCTCGGTCGTTCCGCCGGGACTGGTTACGTCCCGTCTCAGCTCTTCCGGTGCGCGCCGGTCGGCCGCCAATAGTGCGCCAGCACCCATGACCGTGTGCCGCGCCAGCGTGGCGGCTGTTCTCTCATCCATTCCCTGTTCGCGCGCCGCCGCAGCGAATGCTTCGACCAGCAGAAAAACATAGGCGGGACCCGATGCCGAAACTGCCGTGACCGCATCCAGCAGCGACTCGTCTTCGAGCCAAAGCGTCTCGCCCAGAGCTCCCATAAGGGTTTCGGCAAGTTCACGCTGCGCCGCACCTATCCCTGGCCCGGCGCAAAGCACGGTAATACCCTGTCCGATCGCGCCGGGGGTGTTCGGCATCGCCCGGATGACCGGCGCATCCTGGCCCAAATGAGAACTGAGAAAATCAATCATGATACCCGCGGCGATGGAAATCAGGGGCGCCCGGAGGGTGCCCAAATCCCGCAGCAAGGCGGTCTCGAGCTTGATCGCCTGTGGCTTCATCGCCAGCACGATCGCCTTCACCGGCGGCAGTGCCGTTCGGTTTAGCGCGCGACTGAGGGTGATCGATCCTGCCGCGGCGTATTCCCGAACCGCGGCTGGCGGCTGTGGTTCGACGACGTGGATCAGGCGATTGTGAGGCGAGGCGATCCAGCCCCGCAGCAGGGCAGAGCCCATCCGTCCGGCCCCCACCAGCAAAACGGCAGATGGATTTTCAACCATTTGTGGGTGGCGAGATTCGGCTCGCTTCTTCGCCCCCGTTTACGGGGGAGGTTCGGCTGAAGGCCGGGGAGGGGGGATCGCGACGAATATCTGAACGGCTCGGGGGAGCACTCACGCCTGGCCGGCGCATTCCAGAATTGCCGCAGCGAGCGCCTGCTGGGCCGTTTTTCCGCCCCAGAGCACAAACTGAAATGCCGGATAGTAGTGCTCGCAAGCTTCGACGGCGAGTTGCAAGAGGGCCTCACACTGCGCCGCGCTGACGCGCGAATCGGGGAAAATCAGCACATGACGGAACAGCACCGTGCCGTCTTCCGGCCAGAGATCGAAATGCCCCAGCCACAGTTGGGAATTGATGGTCAGCAGCAGTTCCGCGATTTCGGCCCGGCGTTCCTTGGACACCCGCATTTCGAAACCGGCGGAGACATGCAGCGCCTGGAGATCTTCCCGCCAGGTGAAGCAGAAATGATAATCGCACCAGCGCCCCGAGACGGTGAGATTGATCTCGTCGCGGGCGGAGCGTTCGAACGGCCAGCCATTGTCCTCGACGGCCTGCTCCAGCATGTCGAGTGGGTGTTCCACTGACGGCTGATGTTCGGGGGTGGCGAGCTTCATGGATTCACCTGAAAGCAGAAAAACGAAGCACTTAATTCAAACTGACACAAGGTTTTGCGGGCTGACAAGAGGCAGCCCCGTCCCTTGGTTAATTGAGATGTGAACGGAGCGAGCAATTCACAGGTTTCCTTTACCTCTTTTTACCTGTGCCGGTTTGCGTATCCGCGCACGCGGATGACCCGAATGTGCGGTCAGCTTTGCCTCGAGCTTCGTGATGCGGGCGGCCAGTTTTTCATTGTCGGTGCGCGCCCTGGCGGCCATCGCCTTCACCGTCTCGAATTCCTCACGCTGCACCAGATCCAGATCGGAAATCAGCCGTTCAAAACGGGCTTTCACCATGGTTTCCATTTCCGCGCGGAAAGCCTGGGCAGCGCCCGCGGCATCCGTCAGGAAACGGGCCATGCCGTCGAGAAACCGGTTTTCTGTTTGCATGTCTCGAACCTCGTTTCCTATGCGCCCTCAGTCGCGCAGGCACAAGCTCATAACCGGTACCGGCCAGGCACGAAATGTTCAAATGTTACGGCAGTGGACCGTACTTGACAGCGACAGTTGTAGCGCGCGAGCTACATCCGTCTTTATCTGTGTGCCGACCATGATCGAAGCCGTCATACCTTACCCCAATATCGACCCGGTTCTAGTCCATATCTATGGGCCGATCAGCATCCGCTGGTATGCCCTTTCCTATATTGCCGGTCTCTTGCTCGGCTGGGCCTATGTTCTGCGGTTGCTGCGCACCCAGAAGTTGTGGACCGGAGCGCCGTTCATGGGCAAAGCCCCCATGACAACGGACGATATTGGCGATCTTTTTGTCTGGATCACGCTGGGCGTAATTATCGGTGGCAGGATCGGCTACGTCCTGCTGTACGGAGTCCTTTATTGCGGTTTTGCCGGCCATGGCGCGCCGGCTTGCGGTGGTTTGCCAGAAGCCTACTTAAGCGATCCGATGAAAATCATTGCCGCCTGGGAGGGGGGAATGTCTTTCCACGGCGGATTGATCGGTGTGGTGATTGCCGTGGTGCTGTTTTGCTATAAGCGCAAGCTACGGCTTTTTGCGGTTGCCGATCTGATCGCCGCGGCAACGCCAATCGGCCTTTTCTTCGGTCGCATCGCAAATTTCATCAATGGGGAGTTGTGGGGGAAGATCACAGACGTCCCCTGGGCGATGGTTTTTCCAAATGCCTTCCCGCCGGGCGTTCCCCGGCATCCGAGTCAGCTTTATGAAGCCGGAATGGAAGGCATTCTGCTGTTTTCCCTCCTGTGGTTTCTGTTGGTTCGCCGCCAGGTTCATCGGCATCCGGGCGCTGTGATTGCCTGGTTTCTGACGCTTTACGGTCTGTTCCGCTTTATCGGCGAGTTCTGGCGCGATTCGGAATCGAAAATTTACGGCTGGTTCAGCATGGGTCAGGCGCTCAGTCTGCCGATGTGGTTGGCCGCCGCATGCCTGTTCTGGTACATTTACAGCCAGCGGCACAACCGCCAACCGCAAAAGGCGTCGCAAAAAGCGGTGACGTGACGGACTGCGCCGCAGAAATCCGGCGAATCATCGCAGCGCGCGGCCCGATATCCATTGCCGAATTCATGGCCGTTGCGCTCACAGACCCTGAAGCGGGCTATTACGTGCGCCGAAACCCGATTTCGGGTGATTTCATAACGGCTCCCGAGATCAGCCAGATTTTCGGCGAACTGATTGGTGTGTTTCTGGTTCAGGCGTGGGAAGACCGCGGCCGGCCGGGGCAAATCCTGCTCATCGAAATGGGGCCGGGGCGGGGCACGCTGATGGCCGACGTTCTGAGGGCGGCGCGGGTTCGCCCGGGATTCCTGCATGCGGCCGGCATCCACCTCGTTGAGGTCAGCCCGGTTCTTCGCGCAGCGCAGCAGCAGGCATTAGGGCAGCATCGCGTCAGTTGGCATTCCAGCATCGGTGAGATTGCGCCGGATGCACCGGCTTTCATTGTCGCAAATGAATTCTTTGATGCGCTGCCCGTGCGTCAATTCGTGCGATCCGGTGGTGCCTGGCGCGAACGCAAGATCGCACTGGATGGTAACAGGTTCTACTTCTGTTTGGATGCGGCGCCTGCTCCTGCCCAGATGATTCCGCACCATCTTCGCGACGCTCCAGATGGCGCGGTTTTTGAGTTTTCCGGGCCGTCGCACGCATTGGCGAGGGAATTGGCCGTCCGCGTGGTGAGAACGGGTGGTGTCGCACTGATCATCGACTATGGTCATGTTCAATCGGGGCTCGCGGACACGTTTCAGGCAGTTCGGGCGCATCGTTTTGCCGATCCGCTCGCGATGCCCGGCGATGCCGACCTCACCTGCCATGTCGATTTTGCGGCATTGCGGGCGGCGGCGCTTGAGGGGGGCGCCGAGGTGTCCGGACCAGTGCCACAGGGCCGGTTTCTCAGGGCACTTGGCATCCATGCGCGGGCCGAAATGTTGAAGCGCGACGCGATCGCTTATGCTGCGACGATTGATTCGGGGGTCGAACGGCTGGTGAGCGATGCCCAGATGGGATCACTGTTCAAGGTGATGGGGTTGAGTCGTACCGCTGATGCCCCACTGCCGGGGTTTGCGGAATGTTGATCCTGCGCGCATCCAATCTGAACCAGCCGGCGGTCGTGCACGGATTCTTTGGCCGTCGCGGCGGCGTTTCCAGGGGTGTTTACGAATCGCTCAATTGCGGACCTGGATCAGATGATGACCGCAATGCGGTGCTGGAAAACCGCAGCCGGGCGGTTGCGTCGCTCGGCGCCGGCGGCCAGCTCGTCACCCTGTATCAGGTCCACAGCGCCAACGCGCTCAACATCACCGAACCCTGGGAAATCAGCGCGAATCCACGCGCCGACGGTCTGGTGACGAACCGGGCCGGCATCATGCTTGGAATCCTCACGGCCGATTGCGCGCCGGTCCTGTTTTGGGATCCGGAGGCGCGGGTCATCGGTGCTGCGCACGCGGGCTGGCAGGGAGCGCTGTCCGGAATCGCGGATTCGGTCGTTTCGGCAATGCGGAGATTGGGCGCCACGCCGGAGCACATCAGGGCTGCTGTCGGCCCCTGCATCGGACCCGCGGCCTATGAAGTTGGGGACGAGTTTGAAGCGCGATTCGCCGTCGCCGATCCAGCCAACACGCGCTTTTTTTCAAAGCCGCCGCGCATGACCCGCTGGCATTTCGATCTGCCCGCCTATGTCGCAGATCGCGTGAGGCGGGCCGGTGTCACCGCAGTAGAGCTGCTTGGCCGATGCACCTATGAGGAGGAAGAGAATTTCTTCTCCTACCGCAGGGCGACACATCGGCAGGAGCGGGATTACGGCCGCGACCTGTCGGCCATCATGCTTGCGGGCTGACACCAACCGGCGGTACGCGGTTATCAACAAGCGCGACGGTTGTGCCGTTTACGCCCCCCTGTCCGCTTGCTAAAACGCACCGATTCCACGTCAAACCCGCAGGTGTGCTGAATGAAGCTGCTGGCCGGCAACAGCAATCGTCCGTTGGCGGAGGCCATCGGTCAGTACCTGCACATTCCGTTCACCAAGGCGCTGGTCCGGCGGTTCGCCGATATGGAGGTGTTTGTCGAAATCGAGGAGAACGTGCGGGGTGAGGACATTTTCGTCATTCAATCCACAAGCTTTCCCGCCAACGACAATCTGATGGAACTGCTGATCATGGTCGATGCATTGCGGCGCTCCAGCGCCAAGCGCATCACGGCGGTGGTTCCCTATTTCGGCTATGCGCGGCAGGATCGCAAACCCGGGCCCCGCACGCCGATTTCCGCGAAGCTGGTGGCAAATCTGATCACCGAAGCCGGTGCCTCGCGCGTTCTGACCGTCGATCTGCACGCCGGGCAAATCCAGGGATTTTTCGATATCCCGACCGACAATCTCTACGGCCAACCGGTGATGGTGCGGGACATTCGGGATTATCTGGACAATGAGCATCTGATGGTGATTTCGCCCGATGTGGGGGGCGTCGTGCGGGCCCGTGGCCTGGCGAAGCGGATTGGCGCCGATCTTGCCATCGTGGACAAGCGACGGGAACGCGCCGGCGAGTCCGAGGTCATGAACATCATCGGAGATGTCTCGGGGCGCACCTGTCTGCTGGTGGACGATATTGTCGATTCCGGCGGCACCATCTGCAACGCGGCGGAAGCGCTGTTGGGAAAGGGCGCGAAGGCG
>JANWHR010000099.1 GCA_025450355.1 Micropepsaceae bacterium | reverse complement strand
GCGGCAACGGCCGCCGACCGTGATGCTCACGGATTGGTCTTCGTTGGTTTTCCGGAATCAGGAGGCGCGGATTTCCTCCGGCACAATTGCGCCGGAGATTCGGGCCCGCGCCTATACCGATCGCGGCCTGCATATCATGTCGCTCGGCCGGATTGCGATTACCGATCGCGCCGGTGCGCATATCTTCTGTCTTCTGCTCCGCATACCCCACATTCTCATTGAGGATGGCAGCGGCGCAAATCGCGCGCTGTTCGAAACCTGGTCCCGGCAGACGGAGTTCTGCCGCTTCGCCGAAACGCCGGCCAAAGCCTGGTCCCAGGCGCGAAGCATGATCCAGCAGTTGAAGGAAGAACCGTAGAAAAATGGCCGGCGAAGAAACTGCGCCGGCCAGATTCCTTCCCTCTTGTGGGGAAGTGGGCGGCGCGCCCGCACGGGCGCGCCCGGTGAGGGGTAAGGGTTACACCGACTTCAGGTTTGTCGCCTTCACGCCGCGTGCGTCCGGTTGAACATCGAAGGACACGCGCTGTCCTTCGGTGAGCGTGCGCATGCCTGCCGCTTCCACAGCGGTCGCGTGCACGAACACGTCCTTGCCTCCGCCTTCCGGTGCGATGAACCCAAAGCCTTTGGCGGTATTGAAAAATTTGACTGTACCGATTGCCATTATACTTCCTGACGTTGCAGTTCCCCCGTAGCGACATGCCACCGGAGGTGCAGAAGGCGAACACTTTTGTCGGAAGTTTCGGCTGTCTCAGGTGCGCACGAAACGCATTCCAGTTCAACAGTGCGCAACAGATCCGACGAGACGCCGTCGCACCCTTTCCTTACGCGCCAGCGGGTGAATTTGCAACGGCACGACCGTTTGTTGATCGAAATTCCGGCTGCAGCTTCGCTGCGGACGCGTCCGTCCGCGCATCCGGATCAGGCGGACTGCTTCAGCGGCGGGACATAGAGCGATGGTTCCATCCGGGATTTCACGCCCGTCTTCGCCAGGGTCTCCTCATATTCCTTGCGCAGGAAGGGGTCCTCCAGCCAGTACGGGATGGCTGTGCCGCCTTCCGTCACGTCGATTGCACCCTCATCGGTGTCTTTCTCGCCGGGCACACCGGCCCGATCTTTGCGGTGGTTGTTGGGGCCGTACCAGCCGATCAGACGCAACGGTTCCTTGCCGATACCGAAATGGGCGTGAAACCAGTCGCCGCCGTAAGGCGCGGCCGTGACCATTCCAACCTGCTCGTAATCCTGGCGGAAGACCTGACCGGCCTTGCCGTCCTTCCAGGGCGTCATCCCGATCGCACGCGGCCAGGTATAGGTGTAACCCCTGCCTTTCAGGCAGACGAGAACGGCTGATGAGAGGTGGGCGTGCGCTTTCGAATAGCGCCCGGTCTCATGTTCGCCCACAAAACCATAGAACACATTGTTGGCCATTGCGGGTTCAACGCGCAGATAACCCGGCGAACGGCGGTTATCGCGATAAAGCTGTCCATTGACGATGTCCGGAATGAGGTTCGATTTCCGCATCGCCAGTCCGCGCAGCGGATCAGGTGCAATGTCGTCCTTCGGCTTGAAAAAATCGGCGCTGCCGTCAAACCGCGCCGGAAATTTCGCCGGGCAGTCGAAGATCCAGGCGATGTCCCGAAACAGGTTCATGACATTTGGCGCGCTGGTTGCGACCAGGATCAGAGCCGGGCTGGACGCGGCATTGACGATGCGATGCCAGGTGTTCAGCGGTACCGAAAACATCGAACCGGCCTGCCATTCGAAACTGTGAGGCTTCGCCTGTCCGTCAACCCAGATTTCGGTGGTGCCGCGCCCCTCCACCACCACCATGATTTCTTCATACATGTGGCGCTCGGGCCTCAGCGCCCCAGCGCCGGGCACCTCAACCACATAACAGCCCCATTTCCCTTCCGTGCCGTAAAGCTGGACGAAGCTGCCGCGGCCCCCCATCCGTGCCCATGGTTGCAGCGGCAGGTCCTGTACCCGGCGCACGCCGATGCCGCGATAGACCGGAACGCCCTCGCTCTCCATAAAGCTGTCGTACGGTGTGTTGGGGCGTTTCCACGCGCCATAGCCGGCGTTCTTCAGGCCTTGAGGCTCGTGCCAGTGGTCGGAAGTCACATCATGCATGGTCTGGCCCTTCGATGTCGGCGTGAGGAACGGTCCCGGTTCTGGTATATGTCACCGTCCTTTGGATTCCGGCAATCCCCTAGGAGGTGGAGCAATGTCCCGATGGACGCGCCGCGATCTGCTGCTGGCCGGCATCGCGGGCCCGGCGGTGTTGAGGGGGCGCACCGCCTTCGCCGAGGACGGCCCCTTTCCGGCACGCAATATCCAGTTCATGATTCCCTACGCCCCCGGCGGCGGGTTCGACGTTTATGTCCGCGTCATCGCGCCGGTTATGGAAAACTATCTGCCGCACCGGGTGAACATCGTTCCGCTCAACGTGGCAGGGGGTGGCGGGTCAAAAGGAACGGCGGAGCTTTTTCGCGCGCGGCCGGATGGTTATACCATTGGAATATTCAACATTCCCGGCGCTTTCATCCTGCAACAGCAGCAGGGCGGGAGTGCCTATGATCTCGCCAAATTTGCCTGGATCGGCGCCGTTGGCGAAGGCGAGCATTATGCGATCGCGGTTGCCGCCAATTCACCGCTGAAAACATTCGACGATCTGAAGGCACTCTCCAGACGGCGTCCGGTCAAGTTTTCCGCAACCGGCCCGGAAGGCACGGCCTACGCCGCCACTCTGATCGGCACGCGCCTGCTTGGTCTGAGAACGCAACTGATCACCGGCTACAAGGGATCGGCGGATTATGTGGTCGCTGCGGTGCGTGGCGATTCCGACGCGGTGATCGCCGGAATTCCGACCGCAACCCGCTTCGTCCGGGCAAAAACAATCAGGCTGCTCGCCAGTTTCGAGCGCAAAAGCAGCTTTCCCGGAATTCCCGACGCGACGGCGCTTGGCCAACCGGATCTCGATCAAATCACCATCGAGCGCGTGGTCGGCGCGCCGCCTGGAACACCCGCGGGAATTCAATCAATTGTTTCCGCAGCGCTGGCCAAAGCGCTCGCCGATCCGCGAGTGCAGAACTGGGCCAAAGATAATGATCTCGTGATGACCTCAAAAACACCGGCAGAAACCGCAACTTTGGTCGCGCGGCAGCGGTTGTTTTTCGACCGCTGGAAGAATTTTCTGACCGGTTAATATGCGGGGACACTCCTCGCGAATCACAACCTGTAGCTGCAAAAACAGTGATCGTCCGAAACAGCTGTTCCTTTGGTGGAACACCCCTTTCCGCCGCGGAATGCAGACCCTGCTTCGCGGCTTTGGCACGCTTCGTTTCGCACCGGGACAAAAACCGGAACATACCGGTAGGTTGAAAAAATGAAGGCCCGGGCCAGTGCCGAGTCCACAGACCGCATTCAAGCGGGCTGCCGGATTCCGTCGCTGCCGCACAGGCGATCGGGTAGTCCCCCTGCCCGGTCGCTTTTTTGCATTTGCGGCGCGGTGGTGTCAAATAGCGACACCGCAATCAACCGCACAGGCAAACAATCGAAAGGCGTTCGCGCGCCTGTCTGCCCGCGTGAGGCCGTCGCGTGTCAAAAGCGAACGCCTGCAACAAAATCCGGGTACCAGAGTGGCGAATTACCTGAACCTGACCGCAAAAGCCTGGCGTCAACTCCGGCATTCCGGGCAATTGCCTGGGCCGCATCCCTGGCAGCAGTACGTGTACGGAACACTTTATTCCGGCGCGAATTGCGCACAAACACTTCTGTATGGAGCACAGCGAAAAAAGATTTCGACCACAGGCGCCGTTGTCGTTTTGGGATTTTGGCGCTCCGGCACGACATTGCTCCATGAATTGTTGTGCGCGGACAACCGCTTCGGTTACCCGACAACCTATGCCTGCCTCAATCCGCATCATTTCATATTGACTCAGGCCGGGGTTCTCAAACGGATCACGGGCCAAATCCGGCGGGTACAGGATCGCATGCTGATCGGTCTCGGTTCACCGCAGGAGGACGAGTTCGCTCTGCTGTGCCTTGGTGCGCGTTCACCGTATGAAGGCATGCTGGCGCCCCAAAAATTTGGGGAAGCATTTTCTCTGGCGGACCCAAACGACCTCTCGCCCGGAGAGGCACGGTACTGGCGGTTGCGCTTCCACCAATTTTATCGGGGAGTCTCACTGGTCAGCGGCGGCAAGCCTTTAATCCTGAAATCACCAGCTCATTCATACCGCGTCGCTTCCTTACGCGGGCTTCTGCCGGACGCGCGGTTCATCGTCATCGTCCGAAACCCCTATGAAGTGTTCGAGTCCATGTTGCGAACGTATCGCGCGCTGACCGGACGGTACGGGCTCGGACCAACACTTCCGGACGATGAGGTGAGGTCCATAATTTTGACGGAGCGGAAGCGATTTGAAGCCAAGCTCCACGCGGGGCTGCGCGGCCTGCCGGCGAAACGCGTTGTGTTCATTCAATTTGAGGCTCTCGTGCGAAATCCTGTCGCGGCAATCGAAAGCCTTTATCGCGCAGTTGAGCTGCCGCCGTTCGGACAGGCGCGCCAGAACGTTGTAGCCGAAGTAACAAAAAGAAGCGGCTATCGGCCAGATGGCATCAGACCCGATTCATTTTGGAGACAGCGAATCGCCACAGAATGGTCGGATATTTTCGCAAGATACGGATACAGCCACTCCCCACGGGCGGGTGGATAGCGGGTTGGGTGCCGCCGGCACCCTTTGTTCATGCGGGCCGATAGCTGTTGTGGCCGAACGGAAAATTTCGTCTGCGGCGCGACAGGATTCGTGTAAAGCTTGGTCCCGCATTTCTTCCTCGTAATTCATTGTCCGTAGAGCGCACGGCCACCCGTCAGAGTAGCGGGATTTAAGTGCGCAACTCCAACCGGGTCGGGAGCGGGTTCTGCATTGCCGGATCAGCATTATTGGGTAGCGCCTGTGGCGGGGGCGGCCCTCCTGGCGCTGGCGGGATCTGCCGCCTGGGCGGAAAATGGGCCCCCTGAACAGCAGCCGGAGCCGCCCGCTCAAAATCAGCCCATTCAGAACCCGGACGGTGAGGTCGTGTACGTCACTGCGCGCCGGCAAACCGAGAAAGCGCAAGATGTGCCGATCCCGCTCACAACCGTCAGCGGTTATGATCTCGATCAGGACGATGTGAACAATCTCTCCGGATTGACGCAGTTCATTCCCAGCCTGCAGGTCCTCTCGTTCAATCCCCGCAACACGGCGATCATGATACGGGGCCTCGGCGCCAATGTCGGCATAACAAATGATGGCATTGAACCGGGCGTCGGCGTCTATGTCGATGGGGTCCTGTACGCTCGCCCGGCAGAATCGCTTTTTGACATTCCGGACCTCAGTTCAATTGAGGAGCTTCGTGGTCCACAAGGCACCTTGTATGGCAAGAACGCGGTGGCCGGCGCCGTTAACATCAACACCGCTTTACCAGGCGAGGTGTTTGAGGCCAGGGGTTCTGTCAGTTTTGGGACGTATGGATATGAGAGGGATTCGGCATCAATATCAGGGCCCATAACAGATGACGGTTCAATCGCGTTTCGGCTTTCAACCCTTTATTCACATCACAATGGCTATTTTACGAATATAACGACAGGACAACTTCAGGACGATTATGGCAATTTCAGTGTCCGGGGACAGCTTGTTTATCGTGAATCGCCGTATTTTTCCGTCAGGACCATTGCCGATTTTGAGAGTTACAGCGCCGCCGCGCCGGTACGGGAAATTTCAGGAGTTGTCACAACCCTCGCAAACGGCCAACCCGTACCACGCAATTTCTACCAGAGGTCTCTCGCGGCCGGATACACCCCACTGCCGGCCAACCCGTACGCCCGTCTGACCGACACCAATTCGCCTGTCTCTTCGAAGATGGAGCAGGCTGGACTGTCCACCGAAATGAACTGGTATTCCAGCGGTTATACGGTGACGTCGATCAGTGCGCTACGGACGTGGACGTGGCGCCCCGGCAATGACGATGACCTCACTCCCTTGTCGGTTCTCACCCAATCGAGAATGAGTGACAACGAGCGGGAGGTCACGCAGGAATTTCGCCTGGCCTCACCGCGGGATCGCCCTGTCGTTGTCAACACGGGCGTTTTTTACCTCTGGGAACAGGATGACGGCGCCGGCACTTTGCAATACGGCCAGGATGCTCCGCTCTGGATATTGGGATCCGCCGCGCCCACGGCGGTGGCCACCCTTGACGGCTACACAATCACCGCGAAAAGCAATCCACGGGTTAATTCCTATGCGGCCTATGGGCAGGCCATCTGGCACATTTTCCCGCGAACAGATGTCATCGGCGGGCTGCGCTTTACCTACGAGTACAAGACGGGCGGATATGATCAGCAGGCGAACGGCGCGTCGCTGACGGGCCTGACCACGCAGGACCAGGCAACCGCAAATGCGATCCGGTCTCAATTTGGCGCCGCGAATGCCTACAGCATAAGGACCGCCAACGACCTGCTGGGTGGATTGGCCACGCTGGCTTACCACGTCACGGATTCCCTGATGGGATTTGTGACCTGGTCGCATGAAGAGAAATCCGCGGGGCTGAACCTTGCGAATCTTGCCGTCTCCGTTCCGAAGATTGTGGCGCCGGAAGCTGTCGATGATTACGAGATTGGTTTTAAATATGCATCGGCGGATGCCCGCCTGACTTTGAATGGTGATGCGTTCTGGATCGAAGATTCGAATTACCAGACGACCGTTTTTGATGCGACGCATTTCGGCAGTTATCTTTCGAATATCCCCGGCGTGCGCTCACGCGGCATTGAAGCCGATATTTCAGGCGAACCGGTGGGCGGCCTCAGGGGCACCCTTTCCACGGCATATACCGATGCAGTTTACGAATCTTATCCGGAAGCCCCGGCACCGTTCGAGGCCTATACGGTAACCGCGGGCAAGCTCAATACCAACATAACCGTTGATTTGTCCGGACGTCCGTTGGCGGCGGTTTCGAAATGGGCGATTTCACTGGGGGCCGAATATTCACGCAGACTCGAATTTCCGGGATTGGGCCAAATCGTGGGCTATGTGGGGGGTGACGACAGTTACCGGTCAAGCTATTTCAGCCAGGTGAGTCTATCAGCCTACTCGCGAGTATCCGGCTACGATATCGCCAATGTCCGGATCGGATTCCGCGCGGGCGACGGGCGCTGGGACCTGGAATTTTGGGCACGCAACGTATTGAACACGGAGTACAAAATCTCGCAGGTTCCGATCGTGTTCAATTCCGGGGCGCTTAGTGCTATCATTGGCGATCCACGCACGTATGGCGCCTCGCTGAGGGTGAAGCTGTGAGATTGCAGTTTTGGCCATCCGGTACGATTGGCTTTGTAACCATCCTATTCCTGTTGGCGAGTTTGCCTTTCGGCTTCGGCTCGCCGTCTGTTGGAAACGCCGCACAGGACCAGGGGGCGCTCGTTGCGGCAGCGTATGAATATGGTTTTCCCCTCTTTGAGGAGGCACGGCTCAGTTATTTGTTCAGCTATGATACTGCCAATCCGAAACGCGTACCGGTTAACAAGTTCGGACATCACCGGCAGCTTGCCGATGCAACCGAACGAACGGCCACCACACCCAACAACGATACCCTGTACTCGAGTGCAATTATTGATCTTTCCGCGGGCCCTGTCCGGTTGGATGTTCCCGATTTTGGTGACCGCTATTTTTCAATAGCTTTCATCGATCCTTACACAAATAACTTCGCTTATCTCGGGACCAGGATCAATGGTGGCGCGCCCGGCAGCTATTTGCTGGCCGGCCCGGATTGGCGGGGCCCTGCCCAGGAAGCGATCAGGGTTATTCGGTCGCCTTATAACCACATGATC
>JANWHR010000098.1 GCA_025450355.1 Micropepsaceae bacterium | reverse complement strand
GCGAATTTACGCGCTCGGCATGGGCCTTCCGGTGGAAGAGATTGGCGACGCCTGGGCTCGCGCCATCGCCAATCCGCTGGCGCCAGAACGTTGCGTGGCTGCTCCGTGCCAGCAGGTGATCCACCGCGGTGATGATCTGCTGCGCGATGGCCTTGCGGCGCTGCCCGTCCCCGTCTCCACGCCAGGCTTTGACGCAGCGCCTTACCTGACCGCGACGCTTTGCATCACGAAGGACCCGGACAACGGAATCCAGAACATGGGCACCTATCGCGCGGCGCTGAAGGGGAAAGACCGGCTTGCCGTCCGCATGGTGGCGCGGACCGGCGGCGCGGGCGGCTATGTGCACTGGCAGAAATATCGCGCCCGCAAACAACCCATGCCGATTGCCATCGCCATAGGCTGCGCACCCATCGTCTGCTTTACCGGCCCGCAGAAGCTCGCCGTCGATAACGACGAAATCGCTGTGGCGGGCGGCCTTGCCGGCGAACCGATCCGTGTGGCCCGCGCCGTGACCGTCGATCTCGACGTGCCCGCCGATGCGGAGATCGTGATCGAGGGGCTGATTGATCCTGAAATCCTCGAACCGGAAGCGCCGTTCGGCGAAAGCAACGGCCATGTGGCGCTGGAAGCCTTCAACATGCCGATGCAGGTGACGGCGATCACCCATAGGCACGCGCCGGTCTTTGCCTCGATCATCAGCCAGGTGACACCGTCGGAATCCAGCGTGGTGAAAAAGGTCGCCTACGAGCCGATGTTCCTCAGTTATCTCCAGAAAGACCTGGAGGTCGCAGGCATCCGGCGCGTCGTCATGCATGAACGGCTGACGAATTTGCGCCCCGTGATTTTTCTGCAATTCGCCCATGGCGCGCCGCAGCCGGAAGTCTGGCGCGCACTGCACGGCACGGCCAATTTTCAGGCGGGCTGCGGAAAAATCGTAATCGCGGTGAGCGAAGACATCGATCCCGAAAATCTTGACGCGGTGCTGTGGTCGCTGGCCTATCGTTTCAATCCGGCGCGTGACGTGCAGATCGCGCCGCATGGCGGTGGTTTGCAGGGCTCGCAATATGGCCGCAGCAAGTCCGACAGTTGCATGTTGATCGATGCCACCGCCAAAAACTCCATGCCGCCGCTCGCGCTGCCAGCACGGGAATTCATGGAACACGCCCGCCTGCTGTGGGACCGGCTGGACCTGCCGCCCCTCACCGCCGCAACCCCCTGGCATGGCTACCATCTGGGCGAATGGAATGAGCGGTGGGAATTGTTTGCCAGGCGCGCTGTCGCGGGAGATTGGGAACAGAACGGGGCGGAGACACTGGCCCAAACGCGCAGAGACATCGGGAAACCCGAAACTCCGGTCCCGATGATTGAAACGGAGCCCGGGCGCGGATGAGCAGCACCACCGATACTGCCGTACCGCGGGCGTCTCGCCTGCATGTGGCGCCGGAATCCCTCGCCGGTCCATTCGATGTCGGCGTTAACGAAAGGCTTCCTTCCGTTCAGCTTTTGGTGCTCGGATTCCAGAATGTTTTCGGGATGATCGGGATGTTCGTCTTCCCGGGCATTCTCGGCCAGGCGCTGCACCTGCCGCTGGAACAGATCGCCTATCTCTATGGCATGACCTTCATGGTGTCCGGCCTTGTGACGGCCGCACAGGCGGTCTGGATTCTGAAGCTTCCCATCGTCCACGGCCCCTACGTCGGAAGCTTCACGGCCCTGCTGACGCTCGGCGTGATGCGCGACGGCGGAATGGCTGTTGCATTCGGATCGGCCTTTGTCGCCTGCTTCATCTGGTTCCTGCTTACGATTCCGGTCCGTGGACGGAGCGTTTGCGGCTTTTTCGTCCGCTACATGCAGCACCCGATGATCTCCGGCATCATGGTCTTGCTGACCATGGTGCAGCTTGCCAGCGCATCTGTGCCCGGCTGGATCGGCGAGCGGCAAAGTCCGGGATATCCGCTGGTGAATTTTCTCACGGGTGCGATTGCGATTGCCGTGCTGATTGGCGTCACCCTGTCCGGTGGCAAGCGCCTGCGCCGGGCGGCCATGCTGATCGGCGCCGCGGCGGGAACGCTGTGTTATGCGGCCGTGATTCCCGTCTCCTTTGCCAAAGTCGCGCAGGCGCCCTGGATCGTGACGCCGCAACTCTTTCCCTTCGGTTTCGCCGTGCGGCCGGACGTGGTGATCGTTTTTCTGCTGGTTCTGGTGCCCGCCAGCATCGGTTCGATGGTGCTTTATCAGCTTGTTGGGGAATGGACACGGGAAAAACTCACACCGGCCCGCATGTCGGCCGGGCTGATGAGCGCGGCTCTGGGCGGAATCCTTGCTTCCGCGCTCGGCGCGTTCAGCACTTTTGTTTATCCCGACAACATGGCGCTGTTGCGCTCCACCCGCGTCGCATCACGCTTTGCCGTGCTCGCGGCCGGCGTATTGCTGGTGGCACTTGGCGCCTGCGTGAAATTCGACATGCTTCTGGTACTGGTCCCCACGCCAATTCTGTCGGCCGTGGCAACGCTGCTGTTTGGCATCGTGATGATGCATGCGATTCATCACCTCGCGCCCGTGGAATGGGACGAAACCAATCTGATCATCGCGGGCTTCGCCCTGCTACTCGGGATCGGCGGACTGTTCGTCGCCGGCGATACACTCCAGGGGCTTCCGTTGGTTCTGCGCCTGCTGCTACGTCAGGCCGTGGTCACTGGTGGTGTCCCACTAATCGTCCTCCACGCTCTGCTGTCGCGCAACGCACGCGGGATCGCCTGAGAAAGGCACTGGCTCACGGCGTCAGCAAAGATTATCCGTGATGTCATCTCGCGGGGCCTATCCTTTACGGCAGTCGAAAGGCGTAAACCGCCAGCGATGGACGGTCGCTCCCGCAGCTTGACGATCCACCAATGAAATAGGCCGTTTCACTGACGACGGCGGCGGCCTGCGCGTGAAGCGGCGTGGGGGCTTTCGCAAGCGCCCTCCAGCTGTTTGTCTTTGGATCATAGCCATCGAATTCGTCAGAAGCGGTGCGCGTTTTGGCATCTTTGCATTCGCCGCCGTAATAAATCGTGAGGCCATGATAGAATACCGCCGCACCGCTGCTGCGGGGCGTGGGCATCGGCGCCAGCGCACGCCACTTATCGGCAGCCGCATCATAAACGTCGTGAAGGCCAACGTTATCGACCGTTGCGCCGGTGCGTCCGGCGAAGACGTGTAGCCCGTCATTTGCCACGACCGCTGCCAGATGATCGCGCCCGACCGGAAGGGGCGCGGCCATGGTCCATTTTCCGGTGGCCGGATCATAGACCTCATGCGTGCCCACCGTCTTTCCATCCGCGGTGCGCCCGCCAATCGCGTGAAGCCGTCCTGCGAACGCGACCAGACTGATCGATCCGCGGGGCGAGGAAAGCGGCGCGACGCTGCGCCATTTGCCAGTGGCGATGTCGTATTCCAGGACCTGATGGAGCGGGTCCTTGTGAACCGTCCGGGCAAAGCCACCAGCGACGTAGATTTTACCATTCAGCGCCGCAACGCCGGGATGGGACGCGCCTCTCGGCATGGGGGCGAGGTCGCGCCAATGGCGGGTTGCGGGATCGAATTCCTGGAACATCGTCGAATCCTGAACGGTTGGGGTTTGCCCTCCCGCCACGTAGATTTTCCCGTTGGAAGAATCCGCAACAATCTCGGTCCGGGCGGTGGTCATTTGCGCCGCAACGGACCAGGCGCCATTCGAGTCTGCGGCACTCGGGGAAACCGTGGAGAATGCCAGGAAAGAACATAACGCAACACTCCCCAGGACGGTGCTGGTGACGCGCTTCATGGATGACTCCTCAGTTGCTCATAATCCGGCTTCCGGGCGACCAGCATAGGCCGGTGCTGCCCATGACACGGCCATTCAACAAATCCGAGCATGGCAAGTATTGCTCCGATCCCTGGGTCTTCCGGTGTCTTACCCTCAGATGCGGCGTTTGTTGTTGCCACAGCATCGGACACGGGCGCCGCTGCGCCGGGCAATGGCCATATCAAGTTTACACGGAAATGCCACAGCGCGTTGACATAACGTCAGGCATCATTTCGATGCGAATTTGAAAACCTGCGATTTCATGACCGCACACGAGTGTTTAAAGCGGCACGTTCCTCATTGGCCCGAGGACCCAGTGTGCGTTAAACCCGGACTTGCCATGACCGCAACACCTTATCCCCGCAATTTCAGCCGGCGATCCAGATATTCCGAATTCGGAGCGATTTTGTGCGTCACCGGATTCATGAGCACCTGGCCCGGCCTGGCGTGGGCACAATCCGCGCCTCAACCGGCCGCCCCTCCCCCGGCCTGGGAAGTGAGCATCGGCGCCGGTGCGGCCGGCGGCCCGGTTTTTCCAGGGGCATCCCGGTATCGCACCGAACCAATTTTTCTGGGTTCGCTTGCCTATCGCGGCCTGGCCTATCTCGGTCAGGCCGGACTTGGCAGCAGCGAAATCTTCGCCCCCGGATTTCACTTTGGTCCCGTTGTGGATTTTTCGGGCGGGCGAAATACAACCTCGGACAAGCATTTGACCGGCCTTGAAAACATCTCGCCGACCATTGCCGCGGGCGCAATCGCGCTTTGGCGTTTCGAGGGCTCCGAGCTGATCGGGATTGTGCGTCAGTCGGTCATTCACACCAATTACGGCCTGGTAGGGAGAGTCCAACTGGATCGCCGGATCACACTGATGCCGGAAAAACTGACATTGCTGTTTGGGCCGGAAGCCGATTTCGGCAATGGCCGCTATCAGCGGACGTGGTTTGGCGTGTCGCCGGTCCAGGCTGCCGCTTCCGGATTGCCGGCCTACAAGCCGGTTGGCGGAGTCGCCGATGCCGGAATGCTTGTGAACCTGGATTATCGTTTTTCGGAGCACATTCTGGTGCGGACGTTCGGTGAATTCAGATTGCTTCTGGGCTCCGACGCCAGAAGTCCGATCGTGCAGAACAAAACGCAAGCGATATTCGGCGTTGGAGTGGCGTACAGCTTCGATCTCGACGATGTCCTGCCGGCATCGCTATCGGCCCGCATACCCCATTGATGTGAGCCGATTTCTACCCGGCTGCCGCGCCCAGAATCCGGGCTGAATCTTCAAACAGTTCGTCCGCGGAAAACGCGCGCGGGATCAGCTTCTGCTGCACGGCATAGGCATTGATCTGCTCCAGCGATTGCCGGATGGCTGAAATGCCAAAGCGCAACGGATCGTCCGCCCCGCCGGGAATCTGCACCGCTGCCGCGCGGCTTTCTTTCAGCACGCGATAGACTTCCCGCACCACATCGGGCCGTTCCCGTGCGATGCTTGCCCGCATCACTGCCAGATGATTGACCGGCACGCCGCCATGGCCCCGCGCCCATGTGCGGCCATCCTCTTCACAGTCCGGAATCAGGTGCCGGATTGGCCCCTCTTCTGCGACATCGCCGAGGATTGCGGCGTCGATCTCGCCATCGACAAGCATCTGCTTCAGGACGTTGCCTTCCGCGGCGCGCCGAACATTGGGCGGATCACGATATTCCGAGACATGGGGCTCCTCGAAGGTGATCCAGGTGATGCTGTTCAAATCGACGCCATAATCCTCAGCCAGAAATCCGCGCACCCAGGTACCCGTCGTCTGGGTGTAGGCACGCACGCCAACACGCCGTCCGTTGAGATCGCCCGGCGTCAGCACGCTCCTGTCGGCATTGTAGAAAATCGTGTGATGCTGATTCCGCCCCACGACCGTCGCGGGCAACAGGAGGTACGGCTTTCCGTAATGTTTCGCCTGAAGGAAGGTGACAATCGCGAGCTCGCCGAAGTCATATTTGAGTTCGCGCACCATCGCCTTGAACTGAGTATTCGCGACCTTCACCTCGAAATAATCGAATCGCACCAGCGGGGATGACACCGCGCCGCCCTTAAGCGCTTTTGTATTCGGGTGATTTCCGAGCAGGGAATGGAGAATCACCGGTTCGGTATTGGCCATGGATCAATCCTTCAGCGCCGGATAAACGATCTGCGCGGTGCGCGAGAAAATCCATTCCCTGTCGCCGGACGGCAGCGATACCAGCGTATTTTCCGCGAGCTGCAGCAGATCGCGCAACGATCCTTCGCTCGCGGGATAATTCGAGCCCCAGGCGAGCCGCTGCGGCCCAAATTCGCCAACCAGCCTGCCGAAGAAGCTTTCCGGAGTGGCCTTGCCGCTGCCTGACGCGTGAAAAACCCGCTGCGTGAGTTTGAGATACACATTGCGGTACGGCGCGAGGCTCCACAGCGGTGCGGCGGCATTGTATGGCGGTCCGTCATCGAGCTGTGGGCGCGCGCAGTGATCGAGGATCACGACAAGTTCGGGAAAACGATCCAGAATTCCGGCCAATTGCGGAATTGCTTTTGCGGTCATCTGCAGGCACACGGGAAGGCGATGCTCCCCGGCAAATTTCCAGGCCGGGAATGACCGGGGATCGACCGGCAATTCCGCCTGGCCGGGCATCGTGCTTCCGGTGGTGAACAGGCGCACGCCGGTGAGACCTTTTTTCATCCAGAAGGCGAGTGTGTCGCAGGCGTCCGGCGCGAGAATGTCCGCGGAAAACACGCCGCTAAAGCGCTCCGGATGTGTGGCAACGGAATCGGCGAGACAGGAATTGTCGTGGCCGTAACAGGTACTTGCCTGGACCAGAACCGATTTCGTCACGCCGGCCTCAGCCATCGCGGCAATCATCGCTTCGGCACTGACCGGGCGGTCTCGCGACCAGCCGGACTGATGCCCGCCAATTGGCGCGCGCGGATAACGGAGGGTGTCGCTGGAAATGACGTGCGGATGGGTGTCGATGATCATGGTCATGGGTTTTTCTAGCAATTCGTCCGGGGGCGGCAAACCCCTCCCCTCGCGGAAAACGCGCGTTGAGACTGTGAACGAATTCCCCTAATTCTGTCTGTGATTTTTCAGCCCCCCCGAACCATGCAAAACAGCAGCAAGCGCATCCTGACCACGCATGTCGGGAGTCTCATCCGTCCCACGGCGCTTCAGGAAATCCTGCGCGCGAAAAGCAGTGGGGCGCCAATCGATCAAAACCATTATGCAGAATGCCTGCGCACGTCCGTCGCCGAAGTCGTGCAACAGCAGGTGCATGCTGGAATCGACATTGTTGATGACGGCGAATACGGGAAGAATATCTCCTGGTCACAATATGCGCTGGAGCGTTTGAGCGGATTCGAGCGCAGGCCGGTGGCGCTGAATGCGAATCCGTTCAACGCCGGCGCGGATCGGGCGCGGTTTCGGGAATTTTACGCCGAACTGGATGCACAACAGGGCCCGTCATCGGACTGGGATTCGGTCTGCGTGGGCCCCATCACCTACACCGGAGCCGCGGCGATCCAGCGCGACGTCGATGACCTGAAGGCTGCCCTCAAAGGCGAAAACGTCACCGAAGCATTTCTTCCCGTCGCCGCGCCCGCGAGCGTCATTCCCGACCGCAAGAACGAATATTACCGGAATGATGACGAGATGCTGCTCGCGATCGCAGAAGCCATGCGAACCGAATACCGCACCATTGCGCAATCCGGAATTCTGCTGCAACTGGATGACGCGCGCGCGGCGGTCACTTACGACCGCATGGTACCGCCGGCCAGCCTGGCGGAATACCGCCGCTGGCTTGAGCACCAGATCGAGGTCCTCAATCATGCGGTCGCAGGAATTCCGGCGGATCGCATCCGCTATCACGTGTGCTGGGGCAGCTGGCCGGGACCGCACACCACCGACGTGCCGCTTCTATCCATCGTGGACATTCTGCTGAAGGCCAATGTGGGGGCGTTCCTGATCGAGGGCGCAAATCCGAGGCATGAGCACGAATGGGAGGTCTGGCGTTCCGTCAAACTGCCGGAGGGAAAGATTCTCATCCCCGGTGTGATCAGCCACGCAACCAACATCGTTGAACATCCGGTTCTGGTGGCCCAGCGCATCACACGCTATACCGAATCGCTGGGCCGTGAAAATGTCATCGCCGGGACCGATTGCGGGTTTGCGCAGGGGCCATTCCATCGCCGGGTGCACCCCACCATCATGTGGGCCAAACTGGAGGCACTGGCTGAAGGCGCCCGAATCGCCTCAAAACACCTCTGGCAGTAACTCCAGTTTCTTAACTTCGCGAACGGCTGGCGCTATGGCGCGCTGAATGCGGTGAGCGCAGCAAAGGAAGTGCGGGCTGGAAGCCCGCGGTCCAAAAAGAACGGTCCTAAAAATCGCTCCTTGGCGCCACCGGAAGCGGTTCGAGATGCGCGCTTTCGATCTGGTTCAGCGGATTGACCATCTCGCCATCCATGCACCGGATTTCTTCATCATAGGTGCCGGTGACGTTGCCAGGGCCTTTGGACTGCGTGCGGTCGAGCGACCAGCGGTGCAGCGCCGTCCACGGATGCACGAAGGCCTTCGGGTCGTCGATTGTCATTTCGACTTCCAGTTTCTTACCGTTGTCGATCCGGTGGAAGCGCTCGATCACATGCAGAGCTTCGCTGTGCGGCGTGCGGTAATTGTCCACGAAGCTCCTGGTCGAAAGGCCGATCGTGTCCACCACCAGCGTATCGCCGTCATAATGGCCTACCGAATCGCCGTTCCAGGACGGCTTCGGGTTCTTGCTGTGCGGCACGTCCATGTAGATGTGACGGACGATCTGGTCGCGCTGCCACATGATGTAAACGACCTTTGGGGTCTGAAGGAAATAGGTCCGGCCGGGGCTGGTGTTCAGAACCGGAATGCCCGGCTCCCAGCAACGCGAGGTCCGGTTGTACATCGCGAATCCTTCTGCGATCATGTCGTTGGACTGCTTCAGCCCGTCTTTCGCCCATTGCGTGAGGTTCGGATTGTTCAGGTCCGCAACGCGCCAGGTCGGCTGCTTTCCGACATTATTTGGCACATAAGGATGCGCAAGGTCATAAGTGACCGGCTCCGGGCTGCCGGGCACCGGGATGAAATCATTTCCGATCCGCCCATTCTGCCCGCCCATCGAAGCCCAGCCAAATCCGCTCGCCATGAGGTCCGGCACATTGCTGCTGCTCCCGCTGTCCGCCGCGTATGACGGCACAAATGCAGCTAAGCAAAAACAGGCCGATGCGAGAATGATTGCCAAATGTCGAGTTGTGATGCGGTTCATTTGCGCCTCCCGATCGTTTCTGAACCCGGATATTGTGAACGCAATTTTACGCTGCCCCGGTTTGCGGGACAACTTCCAGGCAGGGTCTATTACGGCCCAACTGTGCTATAGAGATGTCAGCCTGACCGGGAGGATCATAATGAAACCTGTTTTCTTTGCCGCGGCCGTTGCGCTGCTGATCTCCAGCTCCGCCTTTGCACAGGTTCCGCCGGACATTGCCGCCGGAATCCGCAAGATCGGGCCGATTGTGGACGTGCCGAACACGACCAAACTTTATGCGCCGCTTTTCAAGGACATGAAGGAACAATACGCGGACGTGAAGGTGGTCCGCGACATCGCCTATGGTCCCGATCCGCTGAACAAACTGGACGTCTTTACTCCGCAGACCGCCCAGACCGGCGGCAGGATGGTCGTCGTCTTCGTTCATGGCGGCGGGTTTGAACGTGGCGACAAGCATCAGCCCCGCTCGCCATTCAACGACAATCTGATGCTGTTCCTGAACCAGCACGGAATGGTTGGTGTGGATATCAATTACCGGCTGGCGCCGAAAAACCACTGGCCCGACGCGCAGCAGGATATGGCTTCGGTCGTTCGCTGGGTGAAGGCGAACATCGGACAATATGGCGGTGATCCCAACCGGGTGGTGCTCTGGGGCGTATCCGCCGGCGCCAGTCTGATCGCCACCTATCTCTCACATCCTGAATTCTACGGCCCCGACGGCCACGGCGTGAAAGGCGCGATTCTGCATTCGGGCTTTTACGTGAACGGGCCGGAGGGTTCGAATTATTTCGGCCATGACCCGAAGCAGTTGAAGGAAAGCTCCTCGCTCGAAGGCATGAAGAAACTCAATATCCCGCTGCAGATCTCCCATACCGAGGTCGATCTTCCGGACGCAATCAAACAGGCGGACAATGCGAACGGGGAACTCTGCGCTGCCGGTCATTGCCCGACCTATCTGGTTTACAAGGACCACAGTCACATATCGCAGATGTATTCGGTCGGAACGCCGGATACCTCCGTGTCAGGACCAGTGCTGAAATTCCTGACCTCGATCAAGTAGTCCGTATAAGGAAGCCCACCGAAGATTTCTCCCCCCGGTTGCGGGGGGAGAACCGGCGAAGCGGGAGGCGGGCGACTGCCATGGCCGAAAAGGAATCTTCCCAACAAAAGCTCTGGTCGCTGCTTGACAACGGCAAGGCCGCTTACGCCGCGCTCGGCGAGAATGACTTTCGTGCTTTGGCAAACGGAGTCGATTTGCCGGATGGGGGCCGGACGGTTTCCGCGCTGGCCGAGAAGGCTCCGGGCGGCGCTTTCGACCCCCGCGACGTTGCGAAACTTCCGGCGCAGGAGCTCGGCTACCGGGCCGAATGGGTTGTCGAACGCTTCCGCCGCTACAGTCTCGATTGGGACATCACCGGACTAAAACTGACCAGCCTCGATCCGGAGGCGAAGAATTATCCCTGGTTCATCATCATCAATGGCGGGGCAGCGAACTTCTATGAATTTTTTGTCGATCTGAAAAACCGTCCCGGCTGGGCGCAATATCTTGCCCGGAAGCTCAACGTGATGATCGTCACGATTCCGGGCAATTTCAAGTATGGCGGCTGGGATTTGCCGGTTGCCGATCCGCAGCGGCAGCCGGCCTATCTACTCGACCGCGAACTGCCGGTGGATGAATACGCCGTCCGCAATGCGATCTTCACCAATTGCCTGATCATGCAGGGCCTGAAGGCGCTGGTGCAGAAACATAGCGCTGGCGACATCCTGCTGATCGGCCATTCGACGTCCGGCGAACTGTCCATGATGGCCTATGCGGACGCGGATCTCGCGCCACGCCTGAAGGGGCGCTATCTCGGCTGGGGCAGCGGCGCCGCCGCACGTCTCGAACTGCTGCGAACGGTGCGCGGAAGAGACGTCGCCAATCGCGCCGGTGCATCACCACCGGGCGGTAAAACGCCGCTTGATGAACTCGAACGGCGCGACCCGCCGAGTTACGCCCGCGGCTACAGCGGTTTTCTCAATCCGCTGTACGAGCCCGGTATGTCGCATCTTCAGATCGCGGAAAAATGGCTGACCGCGGAAGCCCGCCGGCGGCCGAATTTCAAGCAGCAGCTCCAGAATCTCGAACATGGCACCGATCTCGGGCAGAAGGCCTGGGTCGAGGACCAGATCGAACGTCTGCTGAAGAAAACCGGCAATCCGTGGCAGATCAATTTCGAAGACGTGGCGAAGGATCTGTTCGCGACCAATTACACGCGTATGGATGGTTTCAAACGCATGGTTTGGACCACCGCGCATTTCGACCGCAATCACTGGAATCCCGAAGACCCGATGAGGGCCATCGAGCTGTTCATCGCCAATGAATACCGCGCCAAAAATCCCGATGCCGAAATCCGGCTGATCAACTGGGACCCGCCCATGTCGCATTACGGCCATCTTGAATTGCCGCGTGAACTCGCCGCCGCCGATGTAGCCGTGGTCCAGTGGCTGACGCGCCCGCAGTAACACCAGCGCGACCCCTCTCCCCTTGCGGGAGAGGACGGCGCGTCCGCGCGGCCACCTTTGCACGCGCGGACTGGCGCGCCGGGTGAGGGGTAAGAGTTAGGGCGTGTTCAGGGTACGGATGATACGCTGGAAGAATCCGCCGGGCGGTTTGGCGCTGGTTTCGGCCTGGGACTTCGCATCCTGCTCCGGCCCGTCGTTTCGCGTCGTTTCCGGCAGCGTGTAGAAGAATCCCGGCTTCGGGATGCGGCTTTCGTCCCAGCCACCGCCCAGCGCCATGATGAAATTCACGGCCCCCGCGAGCCTTCCGTTCAGCACATTCAGCGCGGTCGTTTCCGCATTCAACCGTTGTGTCTGGGCGGTGATCACCGCCGTGAAGTCCGTTGTCCCGGCGCGGTACTGGTTCAACGTGAACTCTTCCGCGAGCCGCGCGTCGTTAACCGTGCGGTTCTGCGCCGCAGCTTCCTGCTCCAGGATTTTCAGCGTCGCGATCTCGTCCGCCACCTGCTGGAATGCGGTCAGCACGGTCTCCCGGTAATTGGCAACGGCCTGATCGTAGCGCGCGCGCGCCTGCAGATCAGTGGCTTCGCGCGCTCCGCCGTTGAACACGGTCTCCGCCAGCGAAGGTCCGAGCGACCAGGTTGAATTCGAGGCATTGAACAGCTGCCCCAGCGATGTTGCGGCCACCCCAACCGCGCCCGTCAGCGTGAGGTCCGGATACCAGGCCGCCAGCGCGACGCCGATTTCCGCGTTGGCAGAAGCCACCGCATATTCCGAGGCCGCAATGTCGGGCCGCCGCTCCAGCAGGGCCGAAGGGACGCCGGCGGGCACCACGGGGACATCTCCGCTCAGCGGCGCGGTTGCGATCGCAACCTTGTCCGGCGTCGTTCCGATCAGCGCGGCGATTGCGTGTTCCATGCGGTCACGCGTCAACTGAAAAGTGACGAGTTGCGCCTGTGCGGTGTCCACCTGGGTTTGCGCCGAATAGACATCGGCCATGGTGGCAATTCCCACCTGCAGCCGGTTCTGTGCAATCGTCAGGGCGGTCTGAAAATCCGCCACCGCCGCGGTGTAAAGCTGCGTCTGCAGATCCGCCACGCGGAGCTGAAAATAATCGGCCGCAAGTTCCGCCTGGGCTGACAGCCGTGCCGCCGCAATGTCGGCTGCACTCGCCTGCGCCGTTGCCACTGTCGCCTCGGTGGCACGCCGGATGCGGCCCCAGACGTCAATGTCCCAACTGGTATTCAAGCCGATCGAATAGGTGATGTTGTTTGATCCCGACCCGCCCCGGCCCCCGCCGGACGTTCCGGTCCCACCGGCGCCGGTTCCCGTCCCGGTACTTCCCGTCCCGGTACCACTCGCGGCACTGGAACTTCCGGAGCGGCCAAAGCTGCCTGCGCCTCGCGCGCCGGCAGTGGCATCGAGCGTTGGCAGCAGTTGCGCGCGCTGGATACCGACATCCGCCCGGGCCGCGCGATAGGCCGCCTCTGCCGCAATCAGATTCTGATTCGAGACATCGACCTGTTTCTCGAGGCCATCCAATACGGAGTCGTTGAAAACCGCCCACCAGTTCTCCCAACCCGCGGCCTCACGCGGCGTCGCCGGCATCCAGCCGTCGATTTCCTTGTATTCCACCGGCACGGGCGCTGCCGGCCGCATGTAGTTCGGCCCCAGCTCGCAACCGGACAGCAATGCAACCGCCGGACACAGGACGGCGATGCCCCATGCGGATTGAAAGCCGCTCATGCTTCGCGCGGCACTCCGAAAATGGCCGAATATCTCCGGCGCCAGAACTGCTTTCCCCAGATCGAGAAGCGGTCAAGATAGAGATAAACGACCGGCGTCGTATAAAGTGTCAGCATCTGACTGACGATCAGCCCACCAACAATCGAGATACCGAGAGGCTGCCGCAGTTCGGCGCCATCGCCCGTGATCAGCGCCAGCGGCAAAGCGGCAAAAATCGCCGCCATGGTCGTCATCATGATGGGCCGGAAGCGCAACAGGCAGGAGCGGTAGATCGCGGTGCGGCTATCCAGCCCTTCGTTTCGTTCCGCCGACAGCGCAAAGTCGATCATCATGATGGCGTTCTTCTTCACGATGCCGATCAAAAGGATGACGCCGATCATCGCAATCAGGCTGAACTGCTGGCCGAACACCATCAGCGCCAGCACGGCACCCACGCCCGCCGAGGGCAGCGTGGAAAGGATGGTCAGCGGATGCACGAGGCTTTCGTAAAGAACACCAAGGACGATGTAGACGGCGATCAGGGCGCCGGCGATCAGGTAAGGTTCATTCGCAAGGGAGCGCTGATAGGCTCGCGCGTTGCCGGCGAATTCTCCATGCACATTGATGGGCACGTGCAGCTGCGCCATCGTCCTCTGGATGGCGTCCACCGCAGCGCCCAGCGATTCCCCTTCGGGCAGATTGAACGAGAATGTGGTCGCGACAAACGGCCCCTGATGGTTCACCGAAAGCGGTGTCAGTCCGGGCGCGTATTTCGCGAAGTCGGACAGCGGCACCATGTTCTCGACCCGTGTGCTGAGCGAGGTGCCCGTGGAGACCCCGCCGCGCGCCGTATTGGCGATCGCGTTCTGCGCCTGATTCTGCACTGCTTCGGACGCCAGTTGGGCTGTCGTCACAGCCGTGGTCGTGGTGGAATTTGCATTCTGGGCTGCCACGTTGGCAGCATTGGAGCCGGCCGACGTCGTGCTCGCCACCGCGCCGGTTTGCTGGGTCCCGTTGATCTGCCCCGACGTGCTGACATAGATGTCACGCAGTGTTTCGGGGCTTTGCCAGAACTCCGGCGCGACCTCCATCACCACATGGTACTGGTTCAGGTCCTGATAAATCGTCGAAACCTGACGCTGCCCGAAGGCGTCGTAAAGCGTATTGTCGATCTGCGTCGTGGTCAAACCCAGTCGCGCAGCCGTTTGCCGGTCGATCTGCAGCTGTACATCGAGACCCGCTTCCTGACGGTCTGAATTGACGTCTTCGAGTTCGGGAACATCCTGCAAAGCATCGGTGATTTTCGGAACCCACTGTTCAAGGTCCTGCAGCGAACCGGCCTGGATTGTGTACTGGTATGACCCGTTGCCCTGTCTGCCGCCGATGCGCAGATCCTGGACCGGCACCAGAAACAGCCGTGCCCCCGGAATCGTACCGATCTCGTTGCGCATGCGCGCAATCACGCGGTCGGCCGACTGCCGCTGCGACAAGGGCTTCAGGGAAATGAAAACGCTACCGCTGTTGGTCTGACCTCCGGGTCCGCCGCCACCACCGCCGCCGGAAAAGCCGACCACACTCTGCACAGCCGGGTCTTTCCGGATCGCCTCCTCGAATTGCCGGAATTTCTGTTCCATCAACTGGAATGAAATCGCCTGATCGCCGCGGATGTTTCCGGCCAGATTCCCCGTGTCCTGCTGCGGAAAAAAGCCCTTGGGAATGATCGTGAACAAATAAACATTCAGGCCGACGGTCAGCGCGAGGATCACCATAATGGTGGCGGGATTGGCGAGCGACCAGGACAATGTCCAGTCGTAAAACCGCAGGGCGCGCTCAAACACGCGCTCCGACATCATCATCAGCCGGCCAGGCCGCTGTCCTTCAGGCTGCCGCAGGCGCAGGCGCGAACACATCATCGGCGTGGTGGTCAGCGACAGCAGAAGCGAAAACACGATTGCCAGCGAAAGCGTCAGCGCGAATTCGTGGAACAGGCGGCCAATGATGCCGCCCATCAGCAGAATGGGCAGAAACACCGCGATCAAAGAGATAGACATCGAAAGGACAGTGAACCCGACTTCCTGCGCGCCCAGCAACGCCGCTTCCATCCGCGACATGCCTTGTTCGACATGGCGCGATATGTTTTCGAGCATCACGATGGCATCGTCCACGACGAAGCCTGTCGCGATGGTGAGCGCCATCAGCGACAGATTGTCGAGGCTGAACCCCAACAGGTACATCATGCCGAAGGTGCCGAGCAGCGACAGCGGCACGGCAACCGACGGCACCAGTGCCGCCCGCGCGTTCCGCAGGAATAAAAACACCACCACGATCACCAGAATGACCGCGATCACAATTGTCTGCTCCACGTCCTGAAGCGAGCGCCGGATGGTGATCGTGCGGTCGTTGACCGGAGTAATGGTGATGCTCTGCGGAATCGATGCCTGCAATTCCGGCACCATCGCCTTGATGCGGTCCACCACATCGATGATGTTCGCGCCGGGTTGCCGGTTGATGATGATCAGCACCGAGGGTTTACCGTTCGCAATCCCAAGATTGCGCACGTTCTCGACACTGTCCGTGACATCGGCGATATCGCTGAGGCGAACGGGCGCGCTGTTGCGATAGGCGACGATCAGATCCTTGTACTGATCGGCTCGCGTCGCCGTGTCATTGACGTAGATCTGATAGCGTTGGCCCGCCTGCTCAATCGCGCCTTTCGGGGCATTGGCATTCGCCGCCGCGAGTCCGGCGCGCACATCCTCCAGCCCGATGCCATATTTGAACAGGGCACGGGGATTGAGTTCAACGCGGACGGCGGGGAGCGAGCTGCCACCGACCTGCACTTCGCCCACGCCAGTGACCTGCGAAAGCTTCTGTTGCAGGACCGTCGAAGCGGAATCGTAAATCTGGCCCGGCGTCAGCGTGTCGGAAGTCAGTGCCAGAATGAGGATGGGAAAATCGGCCGGATTGACCTTGCGGTAAGTGGGATTGCTGCGCAGGGCCGCCGGCAAATCGACGCGCGCCGCATTGATGGCCGCCTGAACGTCGCGCGCCGCACCGTCAATGTCGCGGTTGAGGCCGAATTGCAATGTGATGCGCGTTGACCCCACCGAACTGGACGACGTCATTTCCATCACATCGGAAATCGTACCAAGGTGACGCTCCAGCGGCGTGGCGACACTGGTCGCCACGGTTTCGGGACTGGCGCCAGGCAGCTGCGCGGTGACGG
>JANWHR010000097.1 GCA_025450355.1 Micropepsaceae bacterium | reverse complement strand
GAACGCCGGGCCCGACGAGTACAATATTCTGTGCTTTCGCGGCGAAGCGCGGCTGATCGTGTACCATCAGGAGCGATTCGACCATCACCGAAACGGGCTTTACGACCTCAACTGGAATCGGCTGCCGGTGCTATACGGTTATCCACCGGGCGAACGGGCCCGTCCGGAAAACCTGGGCGAAATCGTTCGCGTTGCCGAAGCGATTGCGAAGAACTTCGATTTTGTCCGGATTGATCTCAATTCCGATGGTGTGCGCACAATCCGATTCGGTGAGATCACCTTCACACCGAACAATGCCATGCGGCGATTCTCCGATTTCAAATTCGACCTCGCTCTCGGAAAAAATTTCCTGCGCTGATCGGCCGGTTTCCATTTCCGCCCGCCGGTAGGGCTAACCCGCGTTTCAGCTTCTTTGAATCGGAAACGCGCTTTAAATTATTTGTTTGACGCATTTTCTGCACCGAACCGGCAGCCACCCCCGATCAGGTCGAGGGCAGGCTTCGGCGGAAAATGCTCCAAGACCGAATGCTCTGCGCGGTAAAGGCTTCCGGCCGCGATTTGCTTATCAGTATAAACTCCGTTCATCAGGGGACGTTGACAAGTATTCCCGCCCGTACTGCCCGCGGTTCATCATAAGAGATAGTGCGATCTCCACCCTCGAGCACCGCTACGCGCGCATTGCCGAGATTGTCGCCGGCAATAAAGAACGCAGCCTGCGGCAGAAAATGCCAGGTGATGCGCGCGTTAAATGTAGTCGCGGCGGCCAGAGGCAATGTGTTCAGGTCGTCCGAAAATCGCTTACTGCTGTAAATGACGTCGGCTTCTACGGTGAGCTTCGGCAGTGGAAACATGACAGCTCCACCAGTGATCGACAGACGTGGGGTCTGTGCCGGGCGTTTTCCGGTCAGCCGCGGAAGGTTTGTTCCACCGTTTACGCGCGCATCCGTGACGGAATAGGCGCTGCGCAATGACAGCACGTCGCTCAGGCGCCAGCTTGCATCGCCTTCGGATCCGAATGCTTGAATAAACCCGACATTCTCTCGTTGCAGAAACGATCCGCCCGTAGGAAGAAAGCCCACGTCCGGAAAGTTTCCCGGCCCGGCGCCGAGCGTCACGTTGTAAACAGCCCCCGACAGACGGTTCCAGAATCCGGTCAAATTCCAGCTCCATGCCCCGGCAGCGCCGCCCAACCCGATCTCCGCCCCATACAAATGTTCGGGTTGCAGGGCGGGATCCGCATCCATGAAAATGTTACCGACCCGTGTTGGCCGATACAACTCGTTCAGCGACGGCTGGCGGAATCCCGCATAGGCTGCCGCGCGCGTATACAGTCCAGCCAGGAAATCCTTTCGTATGCCGGCCCGGGCGGTCGGCACGGCGCCGCTGCGTACCGCGAATTCGTTATCGAGAATCACCCCGCCGGTCGCAAGGGAATGCTCCAGGATGTGTCCACCAGAGTCTTTCCATTCGTCCAGGCGAATGCCGGTGGTCACGAGAAACCCGTCAAAACGGCTGGCTCCTTCGGCGTATAATCCCCCGACAAAGCTTCTGCCGCCTGAAAACCGGCTCCCCTGAAATGCACCAGCGCTGTACGAGAACAGCTCCCGCGCCTCGCCCTCATAGAATCGGGCATCCGCGCCAGTTTCCCAGTCGAGCCAACCCAATGTTCCCCGTACCGCCGCATTGCCGCCCCAACCCAGCGCAGGGGTGGCATATCCATCCGCAAACGGAATGACCGAAGCGCGGCCCGGAACTATGGTGGCCGAGGTGTTTATGAAGTCGGAATCGCGGAACCAGATCTGGGTGCGCCAGCCCAATGCGCCAGCGGTCTCGGGATGGGCGACCGTCGCGCTGCCCGAGAAACCCTTTGAATCGGCCGCGTTGCCTTCGATCCCCGGATTCCGCCGTTCGTCATAGGCGCCAAAGCGGACAGCGAGCAGCGTCCCGTCCAGGATTTCCGCCGCGGCCCTGGCCGACAGATTGGTGGCTTCAAGGCCGACTTGTGTGTCCACCGCGCCGCGATGCGCGCTGTCAACCGTATACCAACCGCCCGATTTTTGATACGTCGCGCTTCCACCAAATGCGGTGTTTCCCGCCTGAGCATTGCCCACAGCGACATAGCGCTGTTGGTCGAGATTGCCGGCTTCCGCGTCGATGAGAGCGCCGGGAGTCTCCTTTTCGCTGATCTCGATCACACCGGTCAGCGCGCCCGCCCCATAAGGACCTGCGCCCGCGCCGCGCACAATCTCCACGGACTCGATGCCTTCGACCGGCAGCGAAGCCGGAACGACCCATTGTCCGAATGGATCGTTCTGCGGCACGCCGTCCAGAGTGATCAGTGCGCGCCCAACGCCGGAGCCCCCAATGAGCGAGCGAAGCGACACGCCCACCCGGGCGGGATAGGCGGAAAGGCTCGAATCGCTTCTGAACAGCGCGAGGCCCGGCACTTGACGCAACGCGGCATCGAGATCCGGTGTCGCCTGAAACTGATCCGCGCCAATCAGTTCTGTCGAGAACGCCGCATTGCCAACCGGATCGGGCGGCCTCGCGGTAATCAGAACCGACTCCGGCGCCGGCGCAACCTGTGCAAGCGCCGACGCGGCGCTCATAATGAGCGCGCCCTGCACAAATGCCAGGAGCGGAGTTTTGGCTGTATCGATCCACCGGCGCGCAGACGGCGCGCGGCGCCCGGTGCGTGCAATACGGTCTGCCAGCACTGCATCCCCCCTGCCGCACAGTCTGGCGCAATTTTACGCGCGAGGCTACGGACTAAGTCACGGACTAACAAGCTGCTGAAAAACACCGAATGCGTCATTGCGAGGAGGCCGAAGGCCGACGTGGCAATCCAGAAATTGCAGTTTCTCTGGATCGCCACGGCCGCTTCGCGACCTCGCGATGACGACGCAGAGACTTTTCAGCAGACTGCTAAGTCAGTGACAGGTGAAATCGTCCCCGGTGGTGGGCTGACAGAACTCGGGCCAACCCTTCACGCGCCAGTAATCGACGTTTCCGATATCCCGCATCAACCGCTTGAAGCGCTCTGTTTTTCGGGCCGGTGCATAGGATGGGTGCCACATCAGTCCCGGCAGATCGCCAAATATAACCGGCCCACCCATTTTGACCACCTGCTCGAATGAGCCAAGGGCACGTTCCGGATAGCCTGTATAAAGATATACAAAATCCACCGGAAACGGCCGGCTATAGAGAGGAGGATCCGTGTCTGCCGCGGGAGCTTTCGCGGGCGCGGCCCGGAGTATTCGGGCAGCCTGAATCGATTGCCGGCGGCTAAGCTCCAAACCATCGTGTTCAAGGACGCCGGCGGCGTCCTTGTAACGCCCCATGGAAGAATAGATCATCGCCAGAGCGGGGCGGGAGGCGCCGAACTCAAGCACCGGCTTCAGCACATCGATCGCTTCATTGTTGCGGCCGTTTTCCCAGAGGATGCGCCCAAAATCGGCGTTGAACGCCGGCACGGCAGGTTCGAGCACGTGTAAGCGTTCGGCGATCGCGAGCGCATCCTTCAGCCGCCCAACATCGGCGAACAGCGCCATTTGCAGGTTCAGGGCATCGGAATTGCCGGCGTCTAGACTCAGTGCTTTGCGCAGCAGGTCATCCGCCTCGACCAGTTTCCCGCGCAGATGTTGCAGGCGCGCCAGGGCAAAATAACCGTCGGCCAGCGAGGGATCGGATGCGATTGCGCGGCGCGCGGCAGTTTCCGCCTTCGGCCACAACACACCACTCTGGCCGGGGGCGAGGCTCGCATAGACATAAGCGGAACCCAGAAGCGCGGATGCAGGCGCAAAATCCGGGTAGCGCGCCACCAGCGGCTCCAGGATGTCGATGCCCTGTTGGACCGCGACATAACGGGCGCGGACGAGCGGCCTGGCGGCCAGATACTGCTGATAAGAGTCCGGATCGATTGCGGCGTTTAACGCCGGCGCTCTGGATTGGAATGGCAGATGCAGCGCCGTAGCGATCGCCTGGGCCAATTGCCCCTGAAGCGCAAAAACATCGGTGATTCTGCGCTCGTAATTCTGTGTCCAGACGATCTTGCCGTCCGAGCCGATAAGGCTCGCCGCAATAAGCAGACGCTGGCCGGATGTCTGCACGCTCCCGCGCACCACGTAGGCAGCGCCGAGCTTTTTGCCGATCGCCGCAGCATCGGCAGGCTGCAATTTGAACTGCGATACCGAATCGCGGCCGATCACGCGCAAGCCGGGAATCTTCGCCAGCGCGGCCGTGATTTCCTGCGTCAGGCCGCCGTAAAACAATTCATCCTCCGGGCCGCCGGATGCATTGCCGAATGGCAACACCGCAATCTCGATAGTGGCTGGCGAGCTTGCGGGCCGCCCCGCCGCAAAGGGCGAGTGCAGGAACCCGCCCGTCGCGTAAAAAACAACCATGGCTGCCGCCAGCACTCCCGCCGCCAACAGCGCAATCCCCCTTCGTCTGCGCGGCACTGAGTGTGTCAGAGCCGGTGCTGACGATGACGAAATGGTGTCCGGCTTTGCCGCCGGCGCCGTGACCGCATACGCGATACCGGGTGCTGGCGGTACAGCGCTGCTGCCTATCTCCGCGAAGACGCTCCGCGTTTGCGGCTCCGGCTGGGCCCCGAGTTCTCTTTCGAGTCGATCGGCGAAACTGCGGTAAAGCTCGACTGCAGCGCTGCGCCGGCCGCTATCCCGGTAGAGCAGCATCAGGCGGCGAATCGCCGGTTCGTGCAGCGGCTCAATTCTGAGAATGCGCTGCCCGGCATCGATCGCCCGTTCGAAGTCGCCCGCAGCCGCAGCTTTCTCCATCAGCGCGTTCAGAACTTCCAGCGCGCGGTTGCTGTACCGTGTCGCCTCATCGCGGCGCCAGGACTCGAATACGTCGCTTTCGATCGAGAGGCCGTCAAGGAACGCGCCGCCATAGAACTGTACCGACCGTTGCAGGTTCGAAACATCCGCCTCTGTTGAGGTTTGCAGGAAGTCGACAACATCGACATCAAACGCAGAGCTGTCGAGTGCGATGTCCCGTCCTTCCGATGAAACAACCTGATTCCCGAATGACCCCAGCGCCTTGCGCAGATTGAAGACGCAGGTGCGCAGGTTATCGAGCGTGGTTTCGTCGCTTTCCTCACCCCACAGAAAGGTTGTCAGCTTGAGCCGCGCTTCTCGGCATTTCGGGTGAACGGCGAGATACGCAAGCAGCGCCCGCTCGCGCTTCCCGGGCACGGGAATTTTGCGCCCTGCATCGAGTTCTACGAGCTCGAACTCGCCCAACAGCCGCAACGACCAGCGCGGCCGAATCTCAATTGCGTCCGAAATTGACACGATCCCACCGTCGTTTCGGCCGGGGACACCCGACCCGGCCGGTATTTTCGCAGGAACTTCAACTTTAACGCAATCCCTGACGTTTCGCTGACGCCGCAGCAACGCCGGGCTTCACGGCACGCCGGTACAGTCCCGCTGATTCGATGGGAATTCAGCGGGAGATGGATATGCAAAGCTTGAAAACCAGGCCTTCGTCAATCGTCCTGATCTTCACGCTGGCGCTCGCAGCCTGTGCGGGGGGCAGTTCGCGAACCGGCTTATCGACGGGTGACGGCGGAACAACCGGAACGCTTGCCAACCCGGATATCAGCGGAACTGCACCCGCCTCGACATCCCCGTGCGGTGACCTTAACTGCATCAACGGAACAGTGGCCGTGCCGGCCCCCGTGTCCTTTGGAAGCAATCCGGTCACGCCACAACTGGCAAACCCCGGCGGTCCGAACTTCGCCAATCCGCAAGCAGCGATCTGTCCGCTGCTGTTCACCGGGTACCAGTGGAGTGGAGGCGGGTTGGCGCCGATCGCACCCGGAGCAGGCGCGACGCTCACCCTGAGCCTCGGTGTTCCGCACGGCGCCGTCGAGGGGCTGAACGCGGTTTCCTGGCAAATCAGCGTTCCATCCGCCGGCGTCATTTCCAGCGGCTTTGAAACCGCCGGTTTGCTGGGAAATCTGGACTCGCCCCTACAGGCGCTCGACTATGTCGCGTTCGGGAGCTGGCAATGGGGTTATCCCGGACCCGCGG
>JANWHR010000096.1 GCA_025450355.1 Micropepsaceae bacterium | reverse complement strand
TTTACCGAGGGTAGCCGGACTGGAATCTTCGCCATGCGTGCGGCCCCTGTTCAGGCGAGCTGGTTGGGCTATCCGGGGACGATGGGTGCCTCTTACATGGATTATCTGATCGCCGACGCGATCGTGGCGCCGCCGTCGATGCAGTCCTGTTGCAGCGAAAAACTTGTCTGGCTGCCACATTCGTACCAGCCCAATGACAACAGCCGCTCAATCTCCGCGGCGCTCATGGATCGGGAAGGGTTCGGCCTGCCGCGCGACGGCTTTGTCTTCTGCTGCTTCATCAACAGTTACAAGATTATGCCGGCGCTGTTCGCGATCTGGGTGCGGCTGCTGCAACAGGTCGATGGCAGCGTGCTCTGGCTGCTTCAGGACAATGAATTTGCCGTGGGGAATCTTCGCGCTGAAGCAAACCGGCGAGGCGTTGATCCGAACCGGCTGGTGTTCGCGAACCGGCTTCCGCAAGCCGAACATCTGGCGCGCCACAGGTTGGCCGATTTGTTCCTGGACACGCTGCCTTACAATGCCCACACCACAGCCAGCGACGCGCTGTTGGCCGGTCTGCCGGTATTGACCTGTCCTGGCCAAAGCTTTCAGGGCCGCGTTGGCGCGAGCCTGCTGCGCGCCGCCGGCCTGCCGGAACTGATCGCGCCGGACCTGAGGGCCTATGAAGCGCTTGCGCTTGAGCTGGCTTGCGGAAAAGACGGGTTGCGCGTTCTGCGCGACAAATTGCGCGTTCAGCGAGAACACTGTCCATTGTTCAATACTGCCGGTTTTGCGAGAAATTTCGAAGCGGCATTGTCGGAGATGTACGACCGCCATTGCCGCGGGTTACCGCCCCAGTCTTTCCACGTAACGCCGTATGCGGCATGATCGGGGAATACCGGGCAGGCATTCGGAGGACTACAATGCGTTCCGCCGCCATTGCGTTCATAGTATTGCTTCCGTCAGCGGTAATTGCCGCGGATACCCCGCCCGGCTGGGCATTTTTGTCGCGCACCCCTGGCGTCGATACGGGACCGGAGGACAAAGCGCCGCGCCACCGTCCAGGCAGCGACAAGACCTATACCCAAACGCAGATCGATGACATTTTTAATCCGCCGGACTGGTATCCGGGCGAGCACCCGGCAATGCCCGTACTGGTTGCGCATGGAAAACAGCCGGTCGTGCACGGCTGTGCGCAATGTCATCTGACGACCGGCCGCGGCCATCCCGAATCGGCAAATCTGGCGGCTCTGCCCGCCGGCTATATCGAGGAGCAATTGGCGGATTTCAGAAATGGATCGCGCACCAGCTCCAATCCCGCCAATTCGATCATGATCACGTTTGCGAAGGCCCTGACCGATGATGAGGTGAAGCCGGCGGCGGAATATTTCGCCTCAATCAAGCCGGAGGTCTGGACCAAGGTGGTGGAGACGGTGGACGTGCCGAAAAGCTACGTCGGGGAGGGCAACATGAGGTTTGCTTTCCCGGGCACGGCGAAGGAGCCACTTGGCCGGCGCATCATCGAACTGCCATCGGAGGAGATTGGCGCCAAAAGCCGCGATCCGCATTCGCCGTTCATCGCCTATGTGCCCGTCGGCAGCATCAAGGCCGGAGAATCACTGGTCACGACCGGCGGCGGCGGCAAGACGATCCAGTGCACCATCTGCCATGGCGCCGATCTCAGGGGGCTCGGTAACGTTCCGGGACTGGCGGGGCGGTCAGCGATCTATCTATTCCGCCAGCTTTACGACATTCAGCACGGCGCGCGGAAAGGCAATTCGGTCGCCCTGATGCAGCCGGTCGTCGCGAAACTGACCCAGGACGACATGATCGATCTGGCGGCCTATATGGCGTCGCGCCAGGCTGGATCCTAACGTCCGGCGGAGCGCCGCCGCGGGCCTGCACGGTCGCCGTGCGGAAGTTCGCGCACGGTCGCCGCATGCGGATGAACCGGCGTGCTGTTGATGTAATACAGCCCGATCGCCAGAACGATCGCAGCCAGGAAAATGCCCGCGATCCAGCTTCCTCCGCCGATGAAAAATGTGAAGGCGACGAAAGTCGCCGCGACCACCTGCACCAATACGATGTAGCGGACGGTCCGTATGAAGCGCCGGTACATATAAACGTGATAAGGCATTTCTCTTTGGTCAAACCAGTCCATACCGCACCTCTCGCGCCCCTCCTGAGGTAAACGCGCCAGCAAGGGCGGTGCGGTGCGATTTTTCGTGAGATCAGCGCGTGAGATAGTCGGCAAAACCGAGCACAAAAAAGAACATTAGCCAGAATATTCCGACCACCGCCGCGAGCCTGTGGATGGCGCTTGACCGGATCAATTCCATGAAGAACAACGCGATTAATGCGACCATCGCCGCCGCAATCAGAAGGTTGGCGACGAGGTTGAAACGGCCCAGCGCCGCAAATGATAACCCCAGATTTGCGCCGAACAGCAGAACCAGCCCGAGCAGCACCAGCGAGGGCGCACGCGCGATAGCAATAATCCTGTGGCGTTCCTCCGGTGTCATGATCGTCCCGGCAAATAGATCAGCGCGTACAGGAACACCCAGATGCAATCGACAAAGTGCCAGTACAGCGAAGTCACTTCGGCCGACGGACTGTCGTTCAGCCATTGCGGGTCGTCCCGGCTGAGAATCTGGAGCCGGAATACCGCGCCGATTCCGACCGTCAGATGGATGGTGTGCACCACGGTTGCGACCCAATAAAAGGCCCAGAAAAGCCCCGCTCCCGCTTCCGGCAAGGGAAAGCCCGAGGCGCCCGGAAAGAGATGTTTCTCCAGGTCGTCGTTGTATTCGAAGCCCTTGAGGGTCAGGAACACCATGCCAAGCACGGCGGTCACCGGGAAGCACAGCCGGGCGAAGCGGAAAAGTCCGGCGCGCGCCGCGCGCGAACCCAATGACATGACGAAGCTGCTGACCAGCAGCACCAGCGTATTCACCGAACCATAATAGATATTGGTTTCCCGCCCGGCTGCGAGAAAGTCCGCCGTGTGGAGAAAGCGGTAAACCGAATATCCGGCAAAGATGCCGCCGAAGAAAAGAATCTCCGTTCCGAGGAACAGCCACATGCCGAGGACGGCGGAGTTGCGCTGATGGCCGAGATCCTGCCATGGCTCGCGGAGCGCAACGCTGGGCATCAGACCGTACCCTGCGCGCGCTCAATGTCGCGATGCTGGTAATCCGGACCATGCGTTTCCGAATGATATTGATAGGGCGCGGCGACAACGACCGGCGGGGTTCTGAAATTGTCCCTGGGCGGCGGCGACTCTGTCTGCCACTCCAGACCGGTGGCACACCATGGATTCGGGCCCGCGCGTTCGCCCCGGCGAAGTGACCACAAGAGATAGAGCGCAGGCAGCGCGTAGGCGGCGCCCAGAACGGCCGCGCCCGCCGTGGACAGCACATGGAAAATCTGGAATTCCGGTGCGTAGGCGTGATAGCGCCGCGGCATCCCCGCATAGCCCATGATGAATTGCGGGAAGAAGGTGAGGTTGAACCCAAAGAACATCAGGATCGCGGCAAAGCGCGCCCAGGCCTCGTCGTACATCCGCCCGGTGATCTTCGGCCACCAGTAATGCAGCGCGGCGAAAAACGCCGACACGCTGCCGCCAACCATGATGTAATGGAAATGGGCGACCACGAAATAGGTGTCGGTCAAGTGCACGTCGAGCGGTACGGTTGCCAGAACCAGTCCCGTCAACCCGCCAAAGGTGAACAGCCAGAGAAACCCAAGGCAGTACAGGAACGGTGATTCGAAGGTGATCTGGCCGCGGTAAAGCGTTGCCGTCCAGTTGAACACCTTGATTGCGGAAGGCACCGCGACCACGAAGGACATGAAGGAAAAGACCAGATTGGCGAAAGGAGATTGGCCGGCGACAAACATATGGTGGCCCCAGACGAAAAAGCCGACGACTGCGATGCCAACCATGCAATAGACCATGAAGCTGTAGCCGAAGATTCGCCTCCGCGCGTAACAGGTGAAGATCTCCGAGACGACGCCCATGGCAGGCAGAATCATGATGTACACGGCGGGATGGCTGTAGAACCAGAACAGGTGCTGGAACAGCAGAGGGTCGCCCCCGCGCGCGGGATCGAAAATCGGGATACCGAAAAACCGTTCCGCGGACATCAACAGCAGAGTCATCGCAAGCACGGGCGTTGCGAGGATCATGACCGCGCTGGTCGTGTACATCGCCCAGACGAAGAGCGGCAACCGGAACCAGTGCATTCCGGGTGTCCGCAGCGAGTGAATCGTGGTGATGAAATTGAGACCGGTGAGAATCGAGGAGAAGCCGGTGATGAATACGCCTGCCGCCGCGGGAATGACAAAACCGTGGGAATATTGGGACGAATAGGGCGTGTAAAAAGTCCAGCCCGTATCCACGCCGCCTGCGACTATGCAGCCGATCGTGAACAGCGCGCCGATGACAAAGAGATACCACGAGGTGAGATTGAGCCGGGGAAAAGCGACATCTTTCGCCCCGATCATCAGCGGCAACATGAAATTTCCGAACGTCGCCGGAATCGACGGGATGAGGAAGAACCACACCATGACGATGCCGTGCAACGTAAACAGCTTGTTGTAGGTGTCGTCGGATACGAGATCCGGTGCAGGCGTGATAAGGTCCAGCCGCACGATCGCCATGGCGATCGCGCCAATGAAAAAGAACACGGTGATCGACAGCGCATACAGGATTCCGATGCGCTTGTGGTCCGTCGTGACCAGCCACGACCGCAGGGTGCGCCCGTGCGTGAGGTAGTTGTCCACGGCGCCGATGGAAGGCGTGCGCGAATATTCATACGCACCCGCGGTGATATCGCTCATTGCGCGGACTCCTGCGGCGAAAGCGACCGGATATAGGCAATCAGGCTTTCGATCTGGCCGTTGTTCACGACATTGGAGAAGGAGGGCATGATCGGCGCGAAACCGGCGACGATGTCCTTGTCGGGGAGAAGAATGGAATCGCGCACGTAAGCCTCATCGGCGACCACCTGGCGCCCGCCCTGAAGCTGTACGATGTGGCCGAATACGCCGCGCAGATCCGGTGCATGCACCGCCGACGCCGGATCGTGACATCCGGAACAGCCGAGCGAATGGAACAAAGCCGCGCCTTCCGCAGCCAACGTCTCGGACTGCGGCTGCACTTCGCGCCAGTGCGCGTAGTCTTCCTGGCGCATGACAATGACCTGGCCGGTCATCTGTGAATGTGCCGTGCCACAGAACTCGGCGCAGAAGAGATGGAACGTGCCGATTTTCGTCGGAAGGAATTCCAGCTCCACGATCCGGTCGGGTAGCACATCGTGTTTGGCGCGGAACGCCGGCACGTAAAAGCTGTGAATCACGTCCTGCGAGGTCATCAGCAGGTGGACCGGAGTACCCACGGGCAAGTGCAGCGTGTTGATTTCGCGCGCCCCATTCGGATGTTCGACTTGCCACATCCACTGCTTGGCGTAGATGTGGATTTTCAGCGCCGGTGCGGGTTGCCCCTGCAGTGCGGCAGGCGCCGCAACGGCCCACCAAAAGATGAACAGCGCGAGGAAAACGGTTCCTGCAGTCCAACCGGCTTCGATCTCGCGCCGCATGATCTCGGGAAGCCGCCCGCGTTTCGCGTTGGACCCGCGGCGGTAGCGGATGCAGAAAACCAGCACGAGCGTGAACACCAGCAGAAAGATCGCCATCGAAATGATCGTCAGCACGAGAAAGTCCAGATCGACCACGCCCGCGTTCTGCGACGCCTCGGCAAAGAGATTCCCTATCTCCATGGGGACGGTTTCCGTCTGACCAGCAGGAAAAAGCCCGCAGCCATGGCAATCATGGTGAGGGCCGCAATCACTTTCAGCGCCCGCTGAACCGGCGCGTCATAGATTCCGCTCAAAACACCGAACCGGTAACAGAGCAGGCGGAAACGCTGATACAGGCTCTGTGGTGAATCCGGGCCGCGCAAGGCGGTACTGATATCGGATACCGTCAGCGTCAGGGGCGACAGCAGGCGCAATACTCGGCCATCGGCCGCGACGGCATAGACCACTTCGGGATGCGCGAACTGATCGACGGATTTGTCGTAAACGTAATGAAATCCAAGAGCCGCGGTCGCGGTGGCGAGCGTGGACGCATCCGGCAACAGGAACACGGAGCGGGCCTGGACCGATGGGGGCAATTGCGTCGCCTCCATGTGCCGGGCGTCCGCGGCTGAATCCTTTGGGTCCAGGCCGAGCACGACGACGCGGTAGGACTGTGGCGGCAAACTGCTCTTCGTCAGGGCGGAGCCGAGCAGCACGAGCGACGGCCCGCAGAGTGTTTTGCAGGTGTAATCCACAAAGAGCACAAATCCCGGCCGTCCGGCCAGGAATGCCGCCATGGAATCACGCCGGCCGGAAATGTCCGAAGCAGTGATCGTGAACGGCAGCCGGGCGTTGCGTGGTAGCGATACTCCGGCGCGGTCGAGATCCGACTTCGTGAGCGCGGCCGATGCGGCAATGGGCCAAATCCGCAAGCAGACGAGAATGCACAGCCGCCTCATCTTGCCGCCTGCACCGGACCGTAAGCAGCGGCGCCTTTGCCTGCAATTTCCGCCATTGCACGCGCGATCGGCATTCCGCCATCCTTTCCCGCCAGCCGCTCTTTCTGTGTGCGCTCCAGAAAAATCCTTTGGGCGCGTTCGTCCGTCGTGACGGAGGGTTCGGGGAAAGCGGAAAGCGCCGGGGGCGGACGACGGACCAGATCCGGGAAAATCGCCCAGAACAACAATACAAATCCGATCAGAAAAAGCAGGATACTTCCGGCAACGGTCAAAACGGGACCGGTTGAAACATCCGGGTTTTCCGGCCGCTCAGCCATTTTGTTGCGCCGTTTGGTGGCGTTCGGCATGCGTGCCGGGCCAGCGGTTGCCCGTGGCGACAACCCAGAACGTGCCGGCAATCGAGAAGGCGACGACCGCGATACAGGCCGGGAGCAGCGCGGAGGGTCCGAAGCTTGCGGCCACCTGCCACAACACATGCAGGAATTCCCCAAAAAGGACCGCGGCGCCGATCCACTGCAACGCCGCCGCGCTTCCCCGGATGCGGTCGTTGAGCAGAACCAGGAACGGGAAAAATGCGCCGATGCCGAACCCGGCCCCGGCAAGCTCCGCCCACGGAGCGTTTCCGCGGTTGGTGAACCAGTCAACTTTGCCCGGAAGGTTGCCGTACCAGATGACGGTAAATTCCATGTAATACATGTAGGTTGTGCCGAGAATCGCGGCGATCAGCATGCCGGCGAGATCGCGGGAGCGGCCGGAATCACCCGCGGTCGGCCGTAGAACCGCGCAAAACGCCAGTGCCGTCAGCACCTGCTCGACGCCAAAACTGAAGCCAAAATCCGAAGAATAGAAGCCCGGCTGCGCCGAGACGATCCAGTCTACGGGAATGATGTTGGTGATGATGGCGAGCGCAAACAGCGCAATTCCCGCACCCAGCAGCGTGCTGCGAAGCCACGGAAGCCACGCCAGGATGCCCCAGATGCAGAACGCAATCACGGTGCGGAGCGCAAAAAAGGGCGCGGTCATGTAGAAGAGTGTGAGCGTCTTCGGAGTTTCGGAAAACGCCGGCCAGCGGTATATGGCGGCGGAAAAAATCAGTACCGGGATCGAAAGCAGCGCGACGCCGGGTATCGCCCGCGCCGCCGATTCCAGCAGAGGACCGAGCGGGCCGCTCCATTCGCCGCCGGTGAGGCGGTTCACCAGCAGCAGGATAAGCGAGCCGATCGGGATCATGCTGGCCCAGACAAAAGCTGCGAGCCAGCCCTGGAGAAAGACCACCGGTTCCACGATCGCGAGGGCGATCAGCGACGCGACAAACGCAATGAACAGTGCGAACAGCGCGGTGCGGATTCGCCGGTTCATTTGTTCGCCGTCGTCAGCTGCGACAGTTGCAACGCCCGGATATAGGCGACGATCGCCCAGCGATCCCCTACCGGCACGCGGTCGGCATAGGAATACATGGCGCCGTAGCCGTTCGTGATCGTGTCGAAGAACAGCCGGGCCGGGGCACTGCGCAATTGCGCGCTGTGAAAGGACGGTGGTTTCGGAAAGCCGCGCGCGACGATGATACCGTCCGCGTAGCCGTCATAGCCGTGACAAGGCGTGCAGAAAATTCCAAATCGCTCCTGACCGCGCGCCAGCAATTGCGGCGTTGCCGGCGGCGGATTGCGCGCAGCTTCCTGGTCCTGCAGATCTCCCTGTGCGACAACTCCGTCCGGGGGCACCAGTGCAGCAGAAGCTCCCGGCCATGGCTGAATGGCCTGCGCCATGGTGTCGTAGCGGATCTGGACGTCCTGCACTTCGTTGCATCCGGCGAGGATCAGCGCCACGGCCAGGATCAGGTGTTTCATTCGGCCAGCTCCGTCGTGGACAGCGGACGCAGTTGGTTGACCAGTTTTGCGACGCTGTCCCGCAGGTCTTCCCGAGCCTCGAAAATCAGGAAGAACCGGTCCTGCGACGCGCGCTCGACCGCCGCCAGATCGAACAGCGGGTGGTGCAGGGCAGGGAAGCGGCAATCCAGAATGAAGACGATGATCCCGCCTACGCCGGCGCACAGGATGCAGGCTTCCACCGTGACGATGAAGAATATCTCCCAGCTGTTCAGCGGCCGCGCGCCCGAGATGATCGGGTAATCGCGGGATGCGCTGAACCATTCCACGAACCACATGATGCAGGCGCCGATCCCGCCCGCCAGCGCCATGGGCCAGCCCATGGCCGGCTTCTTCCGGTACGACAGATGTTGCATCACTTCCGGCACCGGGAATGGCGACAACGCATCCCGCGCCGGACAGCCTTTTTCCGCGGCTTCGCCGGCGGCGCGGTTCATCGCTTCCGCGGTGGCGAATTCGGCCAGCAGCAGATGCGTCATCCCTGCTGTTCCTCGTGCAACAGCTTCAACACCTCGGACATCGAAATCACCGGCAGCATGCGGCTGAAGATCAGATAGAGGAACAGGAAGAATCCCAGCGAGCCGATCAGCAGGCTCCAGTCCCAGAAGGTGGGAAGGAAAATGCGCCAGGCGCTTGGCATGTGACCGTGCCCGAGCGTGTTCCATACGATCAGAATGCGCTCGATCCACATTCCGATGTTGAGGATGACGGAAATGACGAAAACCGCCGCAATGCTGTTGCGCACGCGCGACGACCAGAAAAGCTGCGGCACAACGACGTTGAACAGCAGCTGGCACATGTACATGGGCCAGTACGTGCCGGTGAATTGCCAGATCACCTGGTCGAGCCCGGAGCGATCGTTGCTGTATCAGGCCGTGAACCATTCGACGGCATAGGAGATTCCCATCACCGTCGCGGCCGCCAGCAGCACGCGCGCGATCACTTCGAAATGGTTTCGCGTGATCAGCGACTGCACGCCGAAACCCCAGCGGATGCAGGCGGCGATGATCACGACAATTCCGAACCCGGAATAAAGTGCGCCCACGACGAAATAGGGCGGGAAGATGGTTTCCTGCCAGCCGGGCATCAGGCTGGCCGCAAAGTCCAGCGCGACGATGCTGTGCAACATGCAGACCATCGGCACGGCGATTGCCGCCAAGGCCCGGTACATGCGCTGGTGAACGTCCCAATGCCGGGCGGAACCTCGCCATCCCAGCGCGAAAGCGCCGTAAAGGCGGCGCAATCTGCGGCTGCGCGCGCGGTCGCGCAGAATCGCAAGGTCGGGAATCAATCCCGCATACCAGAACAGAAGAGAGAACAGGATATAGACGCTGACCGCCCAGAAATCCCACACCAGCGCGCTTCGCCATTGCGGCCACAAACCCATTCGGTTCGGGTACGGAACAATCCAGTACAAAACATAAGGCCGGCCGAGATGCAGGATCGGAAACAGTCCCGCAATGCCCGCCGCGAACAGCGTCATCGTTTCGGCGAGGCGGTTGAGCGATGCCCGCCAGTTCTGGTGCGTGATCAGAAGAAGCGCGGAAATCAGCGTGCCTGCGTTGCCAATTCCGATCCACCAGACGTAGTTCGCAATGGCAAAACCCCAGACGATGACCGAATTGACGCCCCAGACCCCGATTCCTTCGACCAGCAGCCAGATCGCGGAAATCCACATGAGCACCGTCAGGACCGTGGCGATGGCAAATGCAATCCACCAATTGCGCCAGGACAGGCGCGTCAGCATGGGAGCACAGACCGCACCGGTGATCTGCTCCCGGCTTTGCGCGCCCGGGCCAAGCCAGCGCGCGGCATCGACCGAGGTCACGCTCATCCGCCCTGGCCCTCCAGTTGCGGACTGGGGTTGTAGGTTTTGGCGAGATAGGTGGTGCGCGGCCGCGTATCGAGATGACCGAGAAGCGCGAAGTGCCGGAGATCAGCCCGAAGTTGCGCAACGGCCGCGCCCGGATCGTTTCGGTTTCCGAATCGGATCGCCTTTGCCGGGCAAGCGGCTGCGCACGCCGTCACCACTTCGCCCTCGCGGATTGGGCGGTTTTCCTTTTCGGCGTTCTTGCGCGCCGTGCTGATGCGCTGCACGCAATAGGTACATTTTTCCATCACGCCCCGGCCACGGACCGAAACATTCGGATTGCGCTGCGCCCGGACCGGCGGTTCGCCCAGATTCCCGTATTCCTGGCCCTTGGTGTAGCCGAAGAAATTGAAGCGGCGCACCTTGTACGGACAATTGGATTCGCAGAACCGGGTGCCGATGCAGCGGTTGTAAACCTGGACATTCAGCCCCTCATGATCGTGCACCGAGGCTTCCACCGGGCAAACCGGCTCGCAGGGCGCGGTCTCGCAATGCATGCACGGGACCGGCTGAAACCCTGTCCTTGGGCCATCCGGCTCGGCGAGGTCGTAGATATCGACGCGCAGCCAATGCATGTCGCGGCCGAGATCGACCTGATCGGGACCGACCACGCCGACATTGTTTTCGGCCTGGCAGGCGACCACGCAGGCGTTGCAGCCGATGCAAAGATTGTTGTCGATGACCATTGCCCAGGCGTATTCGCCGGGCGGAAGCGGCGGCACGATTCCGCCGGTATCGGGCTCCAGTTGCGAAAGGCGTTCGCGAATCCGCCCTGCGGAAGCGAGCGGATAGATGTCTTCATCGCGTCCCTCCAGCTTCGTGTAGTATTGCGTGGTGTGCAGGAGACCGGTTTTGCCATTCCGGAGCACCGAGACTCCGTCGATCTGTTGCTGCAGGACAGCCGGCGCCAGCACTGCGAGCCGTGTTCCGACCTCCGAACCGATTACTCCGGCGCGCGTACGGCCCTGTCCGATGAAGCCTTTCAAGGCACCTGGCGCTTGTCCCCTCAGCACCACGGCCACGGCATCAACGCCGGTATTTCCGCGGCGCAAGGTTATTCCGTCTCCGGACGAAACCCCGATGCGGGCTGCGTCTTCGGGCGAGATCTGGACGGCATTTCCCCACACTTCCTTGGTGAAGGGCGCGGGACATTCCTGCAGCCAGGCGTTGTTCGCGTAGCGTCCGTCCCAGACTGCCGGTGAAGGCGAAAGGGTTAGGGTCAGCAATTGCGGCGCGTCCTGTGCGGCCTGGAACGACGGTATCGCGGGGGATGCGGAAACAGTTTGCGCAGCGGTGTTCGAAATGAGGCCCGCGGTCAGCGATTCGCGCCACCACTGTTCAAAATCCGCGCCGCCTTGCGCCGTCCAGGTCGCACGAACCATATCGCGCCCGCTCGCCGTGGGCCCTGACGCCAGCAGGTTCAAGAATTGGGTTG